>JAJTBI010000109.1 GCA_021286935.1 Geobacteraceae bacterium | reverse complement strand
TTATATGCGTCTCTAATGCTGTAAATATCATTAGTTTTATGGCAAATGTCTTTATATAATTCAAAGTAGTCAGGAGAAAAACCTGAAAAAAACCACGCTCGTTCAATGAATACCTGGGCCTGAGCAAAATTGCCTGATTTATAATAAGCTTCTGCTAATTGGTAGTTAATATGAGCCCTTTTATGTACACTTTCATTTGATAGGTGAGGTAGTAATTCGTACTGTGATACAAACTGACCTGTAGATATCTGATTTATAATTGATTTAAATGACACTTAAGGCCTCATCTGCTATTTCACATAAAACACTTGCAATGTAATCAATTTCATTGTCTAGCAGCTTCGGATAAAGTGGTAATGAAATGGTTCTGTTACCAATATCATTAGCAACAGGAAAGTTCTCAGCTTTAAACCCAAATGTTTCTTTAAAATATTTCAGTGTATGTACGGCTCTGTAATTGACAGCACATCCGATTCCATTTTCTTGAAGCTGTAGCAATACATGATCACGTGATATGTTTGGGTGAAGTAAAACTGTAAAAAGGTGATGAGAACTTATTTCTAAATCTTTTACTGGTTCAACCAATGTGATGCCTTTTGCGTTAGCCAGTAAATTTCTATAGCGTTCTTCTATGGCCTGCCTTCTGGATCTATAAGTATCAATTCTATCAATTTGATTTACAAGTAGAGCTGCTTGTATATCGTCCATGTTGTATTTCCAGCCCATCATTTCCATGTCCCAGTGTTGATATGTGCCGGTGTATCTGGATGCAGCGTTCTTTGAAATGCCGTGATGCCTGGCGGAACGATACCAGGTCGCATCCTCTTCCGTATGGCAGACCAATGCTCCCCCTTCACCGCAGGTGATATTTTTTGTTGCATAGAATGAAAAACAGGCAGCATGTCCCAACTGTCCAGGCCGAATGCCATCGCGTTGCCCCTCAATGCAATGGGCAGCATCTTCAATGATGATCAGATTGTGGCGCTGTGCCAGTTCGGCAAAGCCGCGCATGTCAACCATGCGACCATACAAATGTACCGGAATGATGGCCTTTGTTTTTGGTGTGATTGCCTTTTCAGCATCCTCTGGACGTAACAATGCACTTTGTGGGCATACGTCTACAAGTATCGGGGTTGCTCCCGCTTGTATAATAGCAGTAGCTGTTGCGCAAAAAGTCATTGCCGTGGTAATCACTTCATCGCCGGGGCCGATGCCGTAGCGCAGCAAGGCAAGATGGAGTGCGGCAGTGCAGCTTGTAAGCCCCACAACGTGTCCATGGCCTAGGTATTCCGCCAGGCGCAGTTCAAAGGCAGCCACCTTTGGTCCTGTGGTTAGAAAGACCGAACGTAGAACATCCGTAGTCAATGCAATATCGTCGTCATTTAGATTGTGCCGGAAGTACTCTACCTTTTTCTCAGACATATGCAGCACCTTTGCTAATGAAGTTCCTTCTTGCCGGATCGGGTGATGATCGGCACTGCACGCATCCAGAGCTGTTTCTCCCACCATTTCTGCTGTTCGGTGTACCACTCGATCGTTCTCTTCAGGCCATCTTCCCAGGAGACCTTGGGCTTCCAACCGAAGACACGTTCAATCTTGGCGATGTCGCCGGTATGGCGGAATACCTGACCGGGCCGGTCACCGACGAACGTGATAAGCGATTCGTCGGCACCCATCATACCGACGATATCCTTGGCAACCGACAGCATGGAACGGTCCACCGCAGATGCAACATTGAAAACTTCGCCATTTACCAGCTTACCATCAGCATGCAGTATTAGGTCTATTGCAGAACAAGTGTCTTCAGCGTGGATGTAATCTCGTGCTGCACTACCATCTCCATGTAAACGGATCGGTTCGCCTAGAATACAGCTGGTGATGAAACGGGGCACCGCCTTTTCTAAGTGCTGATGTGTTCCATAGTTATTGAAGGGACGAATAATAACTGCTGGTATTTCGTAGGTGGTCCAGTATGAGTATACCAACCGGTCTGCGCCTGCCTTGGCCGCAGCATACGGACTCATGGGCATCAAAGGGTGATCTTCGTCCATCAAAGTTTTATAGGCAGTTCCGTAAACCTCGGATGTGGAAATGTGAATAAAACGCTGAATCCGGTCACGATATTTAAGTACGGCATTGGCGATGGTTTGCGTACCAATGACATCAGTTTCGAAAAAAAGTAGGTTGTCGTAGATCGAACGGGTAACATGGGTTTCGGCTGCGAAATGGACGACTGCATCGGCTTGTGAAACGAGAGTGTCAACTAGCTCTGCATTGGTTACGTTACCGTACCAAAAAATAAGACGGCCATCAGTCTCTTCATTGATATCTACAGGCAGATTTTCCACATGACCAGCATAGGTAAGTGCATCAAGTACAATGATGCGGTAGTCGGGATACGTATTGTAGATATGACGCACAAAATTACTACCAATGAATCCTGCACCGCCTGTCACCAGAATTGTCTTTTTCATTCAGCTCGCTACCTCCGCTTTATTATTTCCGATTAAAACATCAAGACTTGAATCGCCGCAATTGAACAATAGATCCACCAGGGAAAGGTATGGCACAAAATCACCATAAAGCTGCTTATATTCCGGGTGGTGATACTCCTGGAACTGCACCGTAATGCCGCTGTCGAGAAAGACGGCAGAATCTATATAATTCACCCCCGAAGCTCCCTCATAAAAGGTGTCGGCATTGAAATGCCTACAGATCTTTATTAAGCGATCCACGCGCCCCCCCTCAATACCGAGCGCCGATGATCTGACCATTGGTTTTTCTGGAAAGCCGAGCGCCTGGGTAAGCGCTTGAATCAAATGGATATCCAGATCGATCAGATACTCCCAGTCACGACCATATGTATCCTCAAACACGCCGAAATACTGCTCAAAATAGGGAGCACGGGCATAACTCTGGCGGATCGTTTCCAGATGCTTCTTGCGCCATTTACTGCCGTTGTCAATGCGTACATCGCAAATCCGTGGGTGTTCCGTAAAATTGAGCAGTACCGGTACCGTTAGCCACTGAATTCCATTGGCGGTTTTGACCCGGTTGCGATTGCGCCAACCGTTCTTGTCGTATTGCACATCATCGTAGATAACAAAGAGATCGCTCCGATACAGCTGTTCAAAAAAACCGAGCCAGGGCAGATAGCCAGGCTGTAGGATACCGATCACCACCTAAGCGTCCTTGTTCCCGTCATCGGCCAGACACCCTTCCGAATCCATTAAGTCAAGTTTTTCAAACCGTTCCTGACGTGTATGTTCTGCCACATCCACGATCTTCCAGTAGTTGTGTTTCCATGAACGGTATTTCCAGTCTGGACAGTTTTTACAGATTTCGATCTCTTCACCGGTTTTATTAAGATGCTTTTGACGGTAATACTCGAAATCTTCGCCATGCCATATTTCTCTGATACTCTTTTCGTGGACATTTCCCATGTTAGTGTTGGCAGCAATGTCAAATCCACAAACCATTATCTTGCCGCGAGAATCAATATTGAGACGCTCAAAGATAAATGGACAGGGAACCTGCTCTTCCGGTGGCAGATAAGGGGTGGAGTCAGCGGATTTATCCGGGTCGTTTATGCCCCAAGTCAGGTACTTACGCTTCTGAAAGTTATCAACCAATGGCTCCCAGAACGCAGCAACCTCATCAATATCTACTCCTTCCTGGTTCACGCCGCTGGCAATAATTTTAGTTGAGCTGCCCATCTCATTACGCAGGCTCACCATGCGCTTTATGTTGTTGAGAAGGGTGTCCCATTGCAAACCGGCCCTGACACGGTGGTAGGTGACCGGGTCGGCGGCATCGACACTGAACTCGATCATATCAACTCCGACCGCAAGGAGCCGTCTGCTGCTTTCCTCGGTAAATCGGGAGCCATTAGTAATTAACCCGACCTTGGCTCCTTTCTGCTTGGCATACTCCATCAACTCGACTGCCTGGGGGTGCAGCATTGGCTCTCCGCCACCCGACATTCGCACCCATGCGCCATATTCTCCACATTGGTCTGCAATCAGCCGGAAGGTTTCAGGAGCCATCAATAGTCTGTCCTTGTAACCCTCTCGAATGGCTGAATTGGTGTATGGACAGTTCGGACAGAGTGCATTACATACGTAAACAAACGACAGCACACACATCATCGGGAACTCGGCTGCCTCCGGACGAATACCATATGAATCGACAACATGTTCAACAATTTTATTTTTCATACAAATAAAGCACCTTTCAGGCTCGTTCAAACTGCATAAGGTATAATGCGTTTTTTACATATATAAATTTTGAATCATCGTCTGGCACATCTGTGGGAGGCAAAAGGTTTAAGCCGCTAACCTTGACGAGCTCTCTGCTTGTTTCTATGAAAGCCCCAGGATACGGCGTCATTGCACGAAGGCGATTCCTGATTTCTTCTACTGACCTAGACAAGTCAATAAGTCCATCATCGGTGGTGCGTTTTTCCTGGAATGTGGCAAGATGTTCATCCTGCATCGCAAAATCTTCCCTGCGATTAGACATTACAAGGTTTATGGCTTCCGGAACCAATTCATCCAGCATCATAGAGAGACGCATTCTCAAAGAGCCATCAGTTTCCTCCGGGCATATTTCTATTTCCTTCTGCGTAATAATTCGGCCTTGGTCATACTCTTCGTTTTCAATAAAATGAGCGGTCATACCGGTTCGCTTCTCACCGTTAAGAATAGTCCAGACTGTAGGTGTCGCGCCTCGATAGGCGGGAAGAAGCGATGGATGAAAATTGATTGTGCCCAAACGGGGCAAATCGAGAATTTCTTGAGTAATCATCTGAAAATATGAAGACACCACAATCAGATCCGGTTTTAGCTCGCGGATAATCTCTACTGACTTCCTGTCTTTGAGAATCAGTCCCTCAAAAAAAGGAACTCCGAGCGCACGGGCCTCATCATGTATGCAATCACACACATAATACGGAAACGGTTTTGAAGGGCGCTTGTTGCAGATAAGAGCCGCAAACTCGATAGATTCCGTACCGACAAGAGCGCGAAGAGCAGCATTGCCGAAACCTGTGACTCCGAACAGAATCACTCGCGGTCTTATTTTAGACAGATTAAGGTTTCTCATATTCCGTGTGTCTTATGTCGCACTCTGAAAGTAATCGGCCCGGGCTGATTGCCAGTCCTTGCAATTACGGCAGATTTCCGGCAGATTCGTAAATCGCTTTTCCTGATGCATGGTTCTTAGCTCTTTAAGTTTGCCGTTCCATACTTCCTTAAGAGTTGACCGGGTGATATCTCCAGCAATGAAGCGGGCATCAAGGTCAACAGCACAGGTAACCACCTTGCCCTTATCAGTGATAGACATGGTCTGCATAGCCCAGTAACAGGGCCAACGGTCTTTATCCTCCAGAACGAGGTTCGGTGCGTCGATCAAACCCGCCCAACTCACTTTAGGCCGAATCTTCACGTTAGCCCCCTGTTCACTCCAAAAAGAAATGAACGCTTCCTTTTCATGGGCGTTGTTGTCCATCTCGACAAACTGCACAAAGACCTCCGGTTTTTCTGACTTCAGTTCTTCCTTCAACCGGAGAAGGTACTGGATATTTTTTACTGTAGAATTGTAATCTCCTTTTACTCGAATGGTCGAATATGTTTCAGGTGAGAATGCGTCAATACCGATATAGATCGCGTCAAGTCCGGCCTCAATCAGTTTGCGTGAAGCCTCTTCGTCCATCAGACAGGCATTGGTGTTAGTGACAACGTCCGTCAACCCTTTGTCTTTTGCGTAACGGATCATGTCAAAGATCGATGGATTTCTGTTTTTGAGAATCAGCGGTTCCCCAAAAAAGACCATCCATACACGGACGTTTTTGTCTTTGGTAGCTACTTCATCGATGATCTTGGTAAATAGATCCCATGGCATGACCCCTTTTTCTCTGGTCATTTCAGGATGAACACACATGGAGCATGCCAGATTGCAGAAGCTAACAGTGTCAATCAGAACCACCTTAGGAAACTCGCCGGAATCATCCAGTCTGCCCTGTTCAATCTGAGATTGTAAAATTTCATTTTTCATATTAATTGCCCTTCACTTTCATAAATTAGCCAAAAGGTTTAGATCACACCAAAATATTCTTCCCACCAGAGCTGAAACATCATTATGTTCCAGATTCTACCATTCAGGGATTTATCACCAGCCGTGTGATGAACCAGCAGATCCTGCACCACCTGGATATTCAGGCAACCATGAGCCTTCAGGCGCTCCGGTGAAAGGACATCAGCACAGTAGCCACGATACTTCTCCTGCATCCAGTCAAAGATTGGAAGCACAAAACCTTCCTTTGGCCGATCTACGATCCCCGGAGGCAGGAGTGATTTCACCGCCTGTTTCAAAACATCCTTGACCACCCCCTGCCTGATCTTAAGTTCTCCGGGGATCGTCGCGGCATACTCTACCAGGCGGTAATCAAGAAACGGAGAGCGCACCTCTACGGAATGGGCCATGGAGAGGAAATCTACAAAGGCCAGCACTTGATCCGGCAGCTGTGTCTTCCACTCCATTTCCAGAATGCGGTTGAGCGGGTTGTGAGCTGTAAGATTGCTGAGATAGCCGGCAACAATTGTTGCTGAGCTGCATGAAGCACACTGGACCTTGAAACTGTCCGATAGGAGGGATTGCTTCTCATCATCGCTGAACAGGTACAGAGAGCTACGCCATTTTAGCTCATCTCCTTGAGACTTCTCGTAAAGACCTTCCAAAAACTTAAGATCGCAGGGGGCAAACAGTTTCTGATCCTCTTCGGATAAACCGCCTGTACAGACCTTGTCGATAAGCCGGGCATAGTGCCAGATCGGTTGTGCGGTACGGTGGGTGAGGTAGCTGCCGAAAAGCTCATCGGCGCCATCACCGGAGAGGGCCACCTTGACATGTTGTGAAATCAGTTTCGATAAGAAATATGTCGAGATGGTGCCGGAAAAAGGCTGATCAAATGACCTTATAACCTTGGTGATGTCTTCCAGCAATTCGCTGCTGGCCATGATGTACTCGTGGTGGTCGGTGCCGTACTGCTCGGCAACACGGCGGGCATGGTGAAGATCAGCCGCCTTGTTGTCCAGCTCATCCTCGTATCCCAGACAGAAGGTTTTGACTGGTTGATCGGAGTACCTGCTCATTAATGCCACAACTGAGCTTGAATCCACCCCCCCGCTCAGATAGGCACCAAACGGGACATCGCTACGCATTCGGATGCGGGTGGCATCGTCCAGCAGCTCGACTATGCGCCCCTGCACCTCCTGCTCGTTCCGCCCTTCCTGCTCATCGAACCGGATGGTCCACCAACTTTTCAGCGTTGCCTCGCCCCGTTCCCAGATCAGCATCTGGCCAGGCAGCAGCGCCTTGATCCCCTTGAAGGCGGTCAGTGGGGCAGGGATATTTTTGAAGGTGAAATAATGATAGATCGCCTCATGGTCCATCTCTCGGGAATAAGCAGGATGCTCCAAAATAGCCTTGATCTCGGACGCAAAGAGCAGTTTTCCTGCGATAACGGCATAAAAGAGCGGCTTTACACCCATACGGTCACGGATCAGGACAAGACGTTTCTTTGCGCTGTCCCACAGAGCAATGGCGAACATGCCATTTAGCCGACCGGGAAAGTCGAGCCCCAGCTTCTCGTACAGGTGAACAATGACCTCAGTGTCCGAATGGTCTGTATAGAAGCGATGACCCTCTTGTTCCAGTTTGGCCCTCAGCTCGGGATAGTTATAGATCTCGCCATTGAAAACCGTATGGATAGAGTTGTCTTCGTTGTGGATCGGCTGTTTACCCGACTCGACATCGATAATGCTGAGCCGCCGCATGCCAAGATTGACAAAGCCATCGCTGTAAAAACCATCATCATCCGGCCCACGATGAACAATAGCCCCAGCCATTTGCCGGAGAGTTGCCTCATCCGGATGTCCTGTAAATCCACAGATGCCACACATGTTAGAAACCAGTTATTATCATATGGCATGTGATTGGCCATCGGCAGACGCTAAATGGTGTTGTAACTATATACATTAGTGTATCAGGTCAACCTTTCTAAATGGGATTGGTTTTTTAGTTAGTGCGGATATCAGTTTGTTCCCAAACAATTCATTACGCACTTTGATTCGGAATTTTTCAGGCAGCATACTGTATGCTCTTCTGAGTAACCCTGGTAGTATCGTATCTGCTGGCGCAGAAACGATACTTGCTGTTTCATATTGTTTATTCTGCCACAATTTTTTGAAAAAATGCTGCTCAATATTGAGGCCATAGGCTGATTCAGCACGTTTTCTAGCAATAAAAAATATTGTCCATCGCTCTTTAAAGTCAACATCTTCCAACATGGGACCCGGTTCACCATACTCATAGATATTCCAATTACTAAAAGTGTTACACGGGATGTTGAGCATATAAAAATCAACAATGTCCCATTGGTTTTGGGTGTAATAGTCGTAAAATAGAGTTGGGGAAAACATGTAAAAGCCATGGTCTAGGCAACCTGTTGAGGGGAGAGAATGAATTACCATACCGCCGACCTTGAGCATTTTATTATAGTTTTCGAATGCTTTGGGCACATTGAACATGTGTTCAGTGCTGCCACCGTCGTAGACAACGTCGAATCTATTGTAAAGTTCCTCTGGAATATCACTGTTCAAGTTACAGATTATAGAGGCGTTTTCGTATTCACTGCAATCTATGCTATCAACCGAAGCGAAGCCCAGAGACCTAAAAAATTCCTCGTCTGTTGGAAATCTGTTTTCACGGAACGAGGCTATAAGCTGAGTGTCATCCAAATTGAAATCTGATTGTTGTGCCCATTTCACTAGGTCGCTTGTTGGAAAACAGATGCCTTGTCTTCCTATGGTAACCAAATGACGATTAACAAAAGGTGCTTTTTTTGACTGTTTCATCAACAGCTTAACAGTAAGTTCAATCATGCCCATTTGTATTAGCCTTTTCGCTCATTAAAGTTGGTCCAGCTAAATACTGGCGCAAAAAATCCTAGACGTTTTTCAAGCCAAAGCGGTGATGCACTTAAACCACCTTTGATTTCAAGAAAAATAGCGGGATTTTTAGCACCAGGGTAAAAATAGAACTCTTGGTGTAACCTACCGCCATGAATTTCTATTTTGTAGGTCCCTTCATTAAGTGTGTGTTTGGGCAGCTTGCAACGTAATTTGTTAACACCAAGGCTGATTTGCGGCCAATTATTTGGTTTGGAATCAAAAAACATAGAGCTAAACAAGAATGTCTCTGTTTCTGTAAATACACCAATACCGAAATAAAGAGCAGGGTCTGTTTTACTCACGTGGCCAACTACATTGATCCAGATGTCAGTATCGTTTCGGACAGGCATATTAAGAATTTCATTGCCATCTGAATCAGAAAAATAAAACTTTAACGGAGTAAAAAAATCGTTAGTGTATTCTGGACTATCCGGATTTTCCCAATAGCAGTTTAAGCCGCTTGAGCTACCGAG
>JAJTBI010000108.1 GCA_021286935.1 Geobacteraceae bacterium | reverse complement strand
GAAAAGAGCAGCAGACGGTCTTTGTACGGCAGCATGACCATGTCCTTGTCGCCATTGCCACCGGTGGCATGGTGCCACATCAGGGCCATCAGGCTGGCTGGATTAAAGGTGGTAATTCTGCTGCGAGTGATCTGATCACAGGTCTGTGCACCGTGTAGCAGCTCTCTGATGTTAATTCCCTGCAGGGCCGCAGGTAGCAGGCCAACAGCCGAAGTGACCGAGGTGCGGCCTCCGACCCAGTCCCACATCGGGAAACGGTCAATCCAACCTTCAGCCACTGCCAGTTTATCCAGTTCACTATCTTCACCGGTAATCGCTACCGCCTGTTTGCTGAAAGCAAGTCCGGCACGTTTCCAGGCAGCCTGGGCTTCCAGCATGCCGTTGCGGGTTTCTTTTGTTGAACCGCTCTTGGAGATCACCAACACGAGGCAGTCAGAGAGATCACCAATCTGGTTAAATACGCGATCCATACCATCAGGGTCAGTATTATCAAGAAAGAATGGTGTCATCTTGTCAGCGTTGTTGCCAAGGGCATCAGCCACAAATTGTGGACCCAGGGCTGAGCCGCCGATCCCGATGACCAGTAGCTTGGTAAAGTTTTTGTTGCCCGAAGCCGATATTCTGCCGGCGTGGATATCGGCGGAAAAAGACTCAATCCGGTCTACTGTTGATTCAATCTGCTGCCGTATTTCCGGTGTGGGGGCCAGGGATGGGGTGCGTAACCAGTAATGTCCCACCATACGACCTTCATCAGGGTTGGCAATGCTACCCTGTTCCAGGGCGAGCATGGCATCAAAGGCCTGCTGCATGGCAGGTTCCATCCTGTTCAGGAACTCATCATCAAAATTCATCCGGCTGATATCCAGCCAGAGGCCGATCTCGGGGCAGTGACAGAGGTATTGCTGAAAGCGGTTCCAGGTGTTTGATGGCATTGGTCAGCTCCTTAACGGGGATCTTTTTTCTATACCACAGGCTGCCTGAAAATCCAGATGAATAGCTTTAAAAACAGCAAAGGACGAGAATATCCCCGCCCTTTGCTATATTGTACCTATTTTATGAGTCTTTTGTAAAACAACTGCTAAAAAATCATGGTTTTGTGCGTAGTCCGTGAGGTGTTGTTGGGGTCAGCCAACTACCAATTTTCCTTCTTCCAGACTAACCCTGATCGTTCCACCATCCGCAACCTGACCTGCAATAATGGCCCTGGCCACTTTGGTCTCCAGCTCACGCTGCAGATAACGCTTGAGTGGACGGGCACCGTAGACCGGGTCATAGCCGGATCGGGCGATCTGTTTCAAGGCTTCGTCACTGATCTCAAGAGTAATCCGGCGATCCTTCAAGCGTTCCACCAGCTGCTTGGCCAGCAATCCGGCAATTCGGGTGACCTCATCCAGATGCAGTGGCTTGAACAGCACAATGTCGTCCACCCGGTTCAAAAATTCAGGCCTGAAGGCAAGCTTCAGCTCATTCATAACCGCGATTCTGGCTGATTCGCGGATGTCGCCGTCAGGTGTGATTCCCTCAAGCAGATGTGGAGCTCCTATATTTGAAGTCATTATGATTACAGTGTTTTTAAAGCTTACAGTGCGTCCATGACTGTCGGTAACCCGTCCGTCATCCAAAATCTGCAACAGAATATTAAAGACATCAGGATGGGCCTTCTCAATCTCATCGAACAGCAGTACGCAATAGGGTTTGCGTCTGACCGCTTCGGTCAGTTGTCCCCCCTCCTCGTAGCCCACATAGCCGGGAGGCGCTCCAATCAAGCGCGAAACAGCAAACTTTTCCATGTACTCAGACATGTCGATCCGCACCATGTTTTCTTCCGAGTCAAACAGAGACTCGGCCAGGGTTCGGGCCAGCTCGGTCTTGCCCACCCCGGTGGGTCCCAGGAAGATGAATGAGCCGATGGGGCGTTTGGGGTCCTTAATGCCGGATCGGGCCCGCAGTACGGCATCTGCCACCAACTGTACCGCCTCATCCTGGCCCACCACCCGCTGGTGCAGGATCTCGTCTAGTTTAAGCAGTTTATCACGCTCGGTTTCAACCAGTCGTGTCACCGGGATACCGGTCCAGTGGGCAACAATTTCGGCTATCTCGTCTTCGGTTACCTCTTCCCGTAACAGTTTCTGGCTCCCCTGTTTACTGTTCAGGGCAGCCTCTTCATTCTTGAGGGCGGTTTCAAGACCGGGTAGTTCGGAATATTTCAACTTTGAGGCCTGTTCCAGATTATAGGAACGTTCAGCCTGCTCAATCTCACGGCGGGTCTTCTCAATCTGTTCCCTTAAGCCCTGCACCCGCTGAATTGCTATCTTTTCAGCATCGTACTGGGCTCGCATGGAATCAGCCTTTTCCCGCTCATCCACCAGCTCTTTACGCAATGCTTCAAGGCGTTCACGACTGGCCTGATCCTTTTCATGCTTGAGCGCCTGTTCTTCGATCTCAAGCTGCACCACCCGGCGGGAGATGGTGTCCAGTTCAGACGGCAGGGAGTCGATCTCGGTGCGCAGCATGGCACAGGCCTCATCCACCAGATCTATGGCCTTGTCCGGCAGGAAGCGTTCAGTAATATAGCGGTGGGAGAGGGTGGAAGCAGCCACCAGGGCGTTATCCTGAATCTTGACCCCGTGGTGGACCTCAAAGCGCTCCTTCAGGCCGCGCAGAATTGAGACCGTATCCTCTACGGTGGGTTGGTCAACCAGCACCGGTTGGAAGCGGCGCTCAAGGGCCGGATCTTTCTCTATATTCTGACGATATTCATCCAGGGTGGTGGCACCGATGCAGTGCAGCTCACCTCTGGCCAGCATCGGCTTCAGCATGTTGCCGGCATCCATGGCCCCTTCAGCCTTGCCAGCCCCTACAATGGTGTGCAGTTCATCAATGAACAGGATGATCCTGCCCTCAGCCTGTTTGATCTCGTTCAAAACCGCCTTGAGGCGTTCTTCAAATTCACCACGATACTTGGCGCCAGCAATCAGGGAACCCATATCCAGGGCAAAGATGGTCTTGTCCTTCAAACCTTCCGGTACATCACCCTTTACGATCCGCTGTGCCAGTCCCTCTACCACAGCGGTCTTGCCCACACCCGGCTCACCGATCAGCACCGGGTTGTTCTTGGTCTTGCGGGACAGGATACGGATTACCCGCCGGATCTCCTCATCACGACCGATGACCGGATCAAGCTTGTCAGTCCGGGCCATCTTGACCAGGTCACGGCCGTATTTCTCCAGTGCTTCATAGGTCTCTTCCGGGTTGGCCGAGGTGACCCGTTGGTTGCCCCGCACCTCTGTCAGCGCAGCCAGCAGCCGCTCCTGCGTGATGTTGTGTTGTTTAAGCAGTTTACCGGCACCGCTGCCCTCACCCTCAGCCATCAACGCCATCAGCAGATGTTCAACCGAGATATAGTCATCTTTGAGCCGTTTTGCTTCAGCCTCAGCAGCCACCAATAAACGGGAAAACCGTTGCGATACATGGATCTTGCCCGGCTCTGCACCAGGGCCTGATACCCGGGCCCTGCGGTCAAGTTCAACTTCAGTGGCCTTGAGCAGGCTCGGCACATCCACATCCATTTTTGCAAGAATGCGTGGAACCAGGCCATTGTCCTGATCCAGCAAGGCCCAGAGCAGATGTTCCCCATCCACCTCAACATGGCCGTATGATGTTGCTTTGGTTTGGGCTGCCCCTAAGGCTTCCTGGGATTTTTGTGTCAGACGATTGATATCCATAACCAGCATCCTTTCAAAGGTACTCTTTGTACCTGCTAGGTATGAGGTAAGCATGGATTGTGGGTAAGTCAAGGTGGGGTAAAGAAAAAGGGACAGTTTCCTGTCCCTTTCCAAGCATTCTTGTGTGTCGTAATATTATACTATCCTCTTCAACTCCTCAATCAGTCCCCCTAAAAAGTCATACCCTTTTTGCCAAAACCCGGCAGATTCAATATCAATTCCAGCCAGCTTGGCAGTATCGGCCGGTGACAGTGCACCGCCGGATTCCAGCAGGGCACGGTAGCCGGGTTTGAATGATGCTCCGGTTTCACGGTATTGCTGGTACAGGGCCAGCACCAGCAGTTCGGCAAAGGTATAGGAGTAGCAGTAGAACCGGCTGTGGATGAAGTGGCTGATATAGGACCAGCCCCATTGATAGGCCGGGATCATCTCTACGGCATCACCAAACAGCTTGCTGTTTTCTTCCAGCCAGATGGCGCAGATCCGTTCATTGGAAAGCAAGCCCTGTTGCCGTTCCTGGTGCAGACGTATTTCAAAACGGGTAAGTACGGTCTGGCGGAAGGTGGTGGCAATGATATCCTCAATCTTTGCGCAGAGCAGTGATTTGCGAACCTCAGGATCGGTTTCCGTATCCAGCAACATGCGGGTCAACAGCATTTCGCCAAACACCGAGGCGGTCTCAGCCAGTGGCAGCGGTGCATGGTAGTTGAGGCTGTTCTGCTTCTGGGACAGGACAAAATGCAGGCCATGACCGGCTTCATGGGCAATGGTGGCAATATCCCGCAGATTGTTGGTGAAGTTTAGGAGCAGAAACGGCGGGTCAACCGGTGAGATCCCCATGGCAAAGGCTCCGCCGGACTTGCCTTGGCGAGGCATGACATCTACCCTGCGCTCATCAAAGAAGGCCTGGATAATGTCACCAAACTGAGGATCATAATTGCGGTAGGCAGCAACTGTCAGGTCGCGGGCCTCGTCAAAGGTGTATTTTTTCTGTGCCTCTGCCACCGGCGCATACACATCGCAGTTGCGGATTTTGTCCATGCCCAGCATCTTGGCCTTGAGGCGAAAGTAATCCTGGGCCAGCCCATAGTTAGCCTCAGTGGTCTGCATCAGGTGTTCCACCGCCTCGTCGGTCAATTCGTTGCCGATGTTGGTGGGCTGGATGGCAGAGCCGTAGCCGCGCAGTTCCATTTCCTGTCCATGATCCAGGGCCATGTTATTGAAGACCGTACCAAAGACCAGGGCATTGCCAGATTCAGCATGTTTTTCCAGAAAACAGGTCTGGGCGTTGAAACGGACCTCTGCTGAAGGGTGGTGCAGCAGGGAGAGTAGCTCCTCTCCAGTAAAGTCGCGCAGTTCCCCCTCAAACTCCATCTGATACGTTAAAGACGCAGACAGCTCATCAAACAGCTTGGTAAAGGCACGGCTACCGGTCAGATCCTTGCGGGTCAGCAGACGCTCTTCGTTTTCCTGCAGGGTGTAGGGCTTGAATTTGCGGATACCTTCCAGAAAGTGCACAAAAGGAGCGGCATCAGGCAGACTGCAGACCTGGCTGAACAGATCATCCGGCAGGTTCATCAGCTCAAGATCAAAGAATAACAGTTGTTGCGACAAACGGCTGCCCAGCTCGGAGCAGCGCTGGGACAGGGCACGGTGGGTCTCATTGCCGGAGTCAGAAGCAAACAACAGATGCGCATAGCAAAACGGCTTTGCCATGCGGGTCTGCATCGACTCGTATTCAGACAGGGCCTTGAGTATGTCAGCGGCATCCAGTGTTGCGATCTTTTCAAAGTAGTGAGCGCGAAAGTCAGCAGCCAGCCGATCAAAAGAGGCAAGATCCGCCTCAAGCTCAGGGGAGTCCGGTGCAGGGTAGAGTAGGGCCGTGTTCCAGGTCAGGTTTGTTTGGGGCATGTATGGCAGCTCCTTTAGTGTTGATACAGAGCGGGCATCATTCCGGCTTTGGCTCTGTTTGTCAAGATTCAGATGAACACTGGTAGCGACTGTTGCAGAGAGTATGGCGTCTGGTTTTGAAACTTTCCGCTAAAGAAAGAGGCCGGCGGTAATTCGCAGGCCTCTTTCTGTTGCATCAAATCATGATAAACAGGGCTACGGTTTGCTGCACCGTTTGTAGTCACCCTTCCAGTAATGGGTTGTTTTATTGTCCTTGTATGAGCGGTAGGAAAGTTGGTTGCCGGAGATGCTCATCACCGCATGGATGGTGGCACCAGATGCCTCGCCTTTGAGAGTTGCAAACAGTGAACTGCCAGCTACCGAGGCAACCCCTTGGGAGTAGCTCTTGCCCTGCCACCCTTCGGTCAACTTGACCGAGTAGACCTCATTGCCGGGACTGATCCAGATAATATCATCCGGCATGCCGTTGTGCTGGGGACGGCACCAGGTCCCGGAAAAATCAGCAGCCAGGACAGATGATGAGGCCATAAGCAGACAGCTTGAAAGTATGGTAAGCAGAATTTTCAAGGTGCACCTCCTTACTTCTGTTATTCCATGATTCTGATTGAGTCCACAGCAATTTTCTTATTGTCAGCAACGGTTACTTCACCTTTGAACAGGTCACTGATATCAGTAATCTTATTTAGTTTCCAGGCAACATTACGGGCTTCTTTCTCATTTCTTGGGGCATAGTATACGCGGTCTTTTGCGTAACGGCCCCAGTAAATTACCGTAGCACCCAGTTTCAGGTCTTCCTGCGTTGCCGGACGGGTCTTCCAGTAGGTACGGGTCCAGAATTCAGTCCCTTTATGGCTGTCCATAAACTGGGCCTCACCTTTGGTTGCATCTGAGGCAGGCTGCAGCATCTTGGCAATCATAACATCACTGGCTCCCCCGCCTTTAACCGGCCTGAGGGTGGCAAAGTACTCGTCTGATCTGATAAAATGGCTGTCCATATCACCACTGGGAGCCTGAACCGCTTTGCCGGGCCGTTTTGATGGTCTGGGGGTGTCAGCGGCATGTTCAACGGTCTTATCAATGGTGATGATGACCTTGTCAACGGAACCGGCAAAGGCGGTAGCGGCAAGTCCAACAGTGATACCGGCAGTTAAAAGAGTACGGTACAGACTAGTCATGTTTTCATTCTCCTTGTGTGGTATGCAGATCCTATTTCAAAAACAGTTCCGGCTTCATTATATCCAGTAACTTAATCAACTCGGGCTTTGACAGCCCCTTTGCCATACTCTGATCCATCTGGCTGATGGAAAGCACCTTGCCTGATTTTTCATACTTAATCCAAATCTGGCCAGGTCCGAGGGCATTGGAATACAGGGCCTGCATCCCTTTATAGGTAAACTGTTCCGGTTTTTTCTTGTTAACCAGCTGCTGCTGTACCCCTTTGAAGGCAGCAACAGGATGCAGATGTACGCCCAGTACATCTCCTTTGGGACTCATCCAGCCGGCCATAAATACGCCGGGATCGGTCTGGTCCACACCACCATAGCTATAACCGGCCAGCTTGACCGTCTTGGCCCATTTGTCAAACTCGGCCTTGACGGGAACGGCAGCAAAGGCCGTAACCGTGGTTATTAACAGCAGGCAGATAAAAAGTACTCCTCGCTTCATGCAGATTCCTCCAAAAGTTTTATGTCGAAATAAGTGTTTTGTGTAGCACAAACCTGGGTGCTGTCAATTGGTCCGATAGGATTAGGCTAGTTACCAACGAGATAACGAAACAACAGCAGCCAGTTACACAGGGTGAGGCGGACAATGCCATTTTTCTGCCAGCGCCGGACCGTGGTTGTTACAGATCTCTGTCTGATTAAGTTTACGGGCCAATGCCACATCCTCCATTAGCAGCATTAGTGAGATACCACCGACGTTTCCTAGGGAATACGCCTCATGAATATGGTCTGATCAAACTCTGTTCTTGGTCAAGCAGATAACGGTTAATTGCAGACAGGGTCAGTTCCAGTTCGCGGGCAAAAAAATCCAGATCTGCCTGACCTGCATCTGAACGTAATTGCTGTTCCAACGTTGCCGCCGTTTTCATCAGCTGCATTGCGCCGACTGTTCCGGCGACACCCTTTATATTGTGAACCAGATACAGTGCGTTTTCGTTTTGTCCCTGCACCAGGTAGCCTGCCAGCTCGTCAGCAGCCTGTGCGTGCTCATTGATAAAAGACTTTAACAAGCTGGCAAAAAGGTTTGTATTGCCACTCATGCGGCGCAGGGCGGTGGCGACATCCAAACTTGGTAGCGCTGAGCCGGAATCGTGCATATCAGGGGGCACTACAGCAGCTTCGTGGTGTACTGATGATGGTGACTTTGCTTTTTGAAAACGTTTCAGCACCGTGAGCAGTTCCACCGGGTTGACCGGTTTGGCTACAAAATCCACCATACCCGCTGCCGTGCAGCGTTCACGATCATCCTGCATAACGGCAGCGGTCATGGCAATAACCGGCAGCGTTGCACTGTCATACCGTTCCCTGATTTTGCGGGTGGCCTCAAATCCATCCATGACCGGCATATGCAGATCCATCAGCACAACATCAAAACCGGGTCCGGTAAGCAGCTTAAGCGCGTCAGCACCATGGTCGGCAAGGGTAACCTCTGCACCGTATTGCCGCAGTATTTCTGCGGCAACTTCCTGGTTGATCCGGTTGTCTTCCACCAGCAGAATACGCAATCTGTTCAGTTCGAGTATCTGTTGTTGTACTGGGAATGCTTTCAGAGGATCTGTGGTGCCCATGCCGGCTTCAGAAAAAGAATGGAGATTCTCAGCCGCTGTTCCCGGCGGTACTTTGTCCATTTGAATGACAAAGCTGAAGGTGCTGCCAATATTCTTCTGGCTTGAGACGCTTATGGTGCCTCCCATCAGCGCCACCAGCCTTTGGCAAATGGTCAGCCCCAGTCCGGTACCGCCGTATTTACGACTGATGGTGCTGTCAGCCTGGGTAAAGGCCTGAAACAGCCGTTCTGCTTCATCTTCGGCAAGGCCAATGCCGGTATCCTGTACGGAAAAACAGAGCGTGACAGTTTTGCTGTCTTCCTGCATCTGCTCGACCTTGAGACGGACCTCTCCGTTTTCGGTAAACTTGACGGCATTTCCCACCAGATTGTTGAGAACCTGTGACAGACGCATCGGATCGCCCTGTAGCACCGGAGGGAGGGCAGGGGGGAGCTCTACCGAGACAATAAGCCCTTTTTCTTCAATTTTTGCCCTGAACAGCCCGACGGTATTCCTGATAACCTCTTCAACAGAGATCGGTAATTGTTCTATTTCAATCCGCCCGGCCTCAATTTTTGAATAGTCAAGAATGTCATTAAGGATTTCCAGCAGGGCTTGTGATGCACTGTAGACCTTGTGCAGAAAATCTTTCTGCCGTAGATCAAGCTCCGTTTCAAGAAGTAGTCTGGACAATCCCAGAATGGCGTTCATTGGGGTGCGAATCTCATGGCTCATGTTAGCCAGAAATTCTGATTTCGCCTGATTTGCAGCCTCAGCCTCTTTTGTGCGCTGTTCCAGTTGTAGTTGGGTCAACTTCAATTCGGTAATATCCCGTGCAGCAGCGTAGATTAAGTCTTTGTAGGGGACTGAACGCCACTGGATCCAGCGGTAACTGCCGTCTTTACAGCGGTAGCGGTTGGTGAAATTCAGAATTTGCTTTTTTTCATTCAGTGCGGATACGGCTGCAACGGTTGCCTCAATATCTTCTGGATGTACAAAGTCTATAAACCGCTGACTGGTTAACTCCTCAAGCGTGTACCCAAGAGTCTCTTCCCAGGACCGGTTGAGACGTCTGAAATGTCCTTCCTGGTCTGCGATGCA
>JAJTBI010000107.1 GCA_021286935.1 Geobacteraceae bacterium | reverse complement strand
CAAGAAATGCATCTTCTGCTATGACACCCGGCTCAAGGAAGGAAAGCCACCGGCATGCGTTGAGATCTGCCCGCAGCAGGTCATGACCTTTGGCCGCAGGGCAGACCTGATCAAGCTGGGCCATGACCGGATTCAGGCCAACCCGGCAAAATATGTGGACAAACTGTATGGTGAAAAGGCCGTTGGTGGCACCAGCTGGATGTACTTGAGCAGTGTTGATTTCGACAAGGTCGGGTTTGATGGCCATATCCAGAACGAGCCGATCATTTCCAACGTAAAGGACTTCCTGGGATTCGTACCGATGGTACTTTCCATCTGGCCGGCCCTGTTCACCGGCGTACATCTGCTGGCAACCAAGAACAAGGATGGCCACCATGACCATGAGGAGGGAGATCACCAATGAAACAGTTTCTGAACCGTAATCCCAACACGCAGATCATCAGCAGTCTGCGCAAGGATGATGATAAGGGCCGTCCCTGGACCCTGATGGAAAAGATCTTCCTCGGCCTGACCCCGCAGCAGTACCTGTCACAGGCCATGAGTAACCCGCTGAACTGGATCTTTGCCGTGATCTTCCTGATCGGCTTTCCGGTGCTGATCGGTCGTTATATCTTCGGTCTTTCCTGGGCCGTAGGTGACCCGTATGACAACGCCTGGGGTCTGTTTCTGGCCTTTGGTCTGTTCGGCATGGTGCCACTTTCCTCATCCGGCTTCCAGCTGGGTTCAGCGGTTGAGGTATTTGGACGGCACGACTTTGAACCGATTGAACGACTGGGAATCCTGAACGGTATTCTGGGCTACTTCTTTGCGGTTATGTTCCTGATGGTTGACCTTGGTCAGCCTTGGCGTCTGCCCTACCCGATGGTGGTTTCCTGGGGGCCTGAGGCTGTGCTGTTCCTGGTGGCCTGGCACGTTGCCACCTACCTGTCAGTACAGGCTGCAGAAACCTCTACCGCCTTCTTTGAATGGATGGGCTGGCCAGCCGGCAAGACCTTTGTGAAGAAGATGGCCCTGGGATTGGCAGTAGCCGGTATTATTCTTTCAACCCTGCACCAGGGTGCACTTGGCGCGCTGTCCACCTACGCTCCGGGCAAAGTTCACCCACTCTGGTACTCATCATCATTCCAGTGGCTCTACTTCTTTGTCTCCTCGCTGCCTGGCGGCCTCTGCATGGTAATCGTAGTCAGTACCATCGCCGTCAAGACCATGCAGTGGCGCTGCGATGACACCTTCAAGAACAGCCTGAGCAAACTGCAGATCGCCCTTGCCAAAGGTGCCTCCATGGGTCTGATCACCTACCTGACCATCCGCCTGATCGGTATTGCCCACGACAACAAGTGGGCCTACCTGGGAACCGGTTGGGGTGCCTGGTGGATGTTCGAAATCGGGTTTGGGGTTGTGCTGTCAATGATCCTGCTGGTTGCAGGTATCAGAAACAACAGTGTCACCCTGGTTCGGATGGGCGCCTGGACAACCATTATCGGTGTCGTGCTGAACCGCCTGAACGTCTATATGTTCACCTTCAACTGGCAGAATGGCCATATCCATATTCCGCCAATCCGTGAAATCATCATCACCGTTACGGTGTACTCGGTCTACATCGTTACCTATCGCGCAATCCTCTATCGCTGGCCGATTCTGTTCAAGTGGAAGACCCGTTACAGCGAGTATGCAGTACTTGAGCCCAAGCCGGTAGCCATTGCCGAGGCCGAAGCGGCAAGCAGCAAGTAATACAACCGACCATCCCTCTGCCTGACACCATGCGGGCAGAGGGATTCAGGAGATCGTTATGAAACGCGCCCTAACACTCGTATTGGCAGGACTGGTCGGCCTGATGGCCACCCAGGCCGGTGCGATAGAGTTAAAAGAGATTAATTACGACACCAAAGGTGCCGGCAAGGTGGTATTCAGCCACAGCAAGCACCTTGCAAAGAAATCTGCTCGCGGCAACGCTGCCTTTAGTTGTGCCACCTGCCACACCGGCAACAAGAGCAAGAAGCATTACACCATGGCAGATATGTACAAAGGTCAATCCTGTGGGGCCTGCCACAACGGCAAGCAGGCCTTTGATGCCCATGAGTGCAGTAAATGTCACCAGGTAAAAGAGATCATCTATCAGGTCAAAGAAACCGGACCAACCCCTTTCAGCCATGCCAAGCACCTGGCCAAGGTAAAGGATTGTGCGACCTGCCACACGAAGCTGTACAAAACCGGTAAAAACCCCACGGTCAGCATGGCAGAGATGGAAAAGGGCAAGTCCTGTGGTTTCTGTCACAACGGCAAAAAGGCCTTTGGTGTGGACAAGTGCAGTAAATGCCACAAGAGCCCGGAGCTGACTTACAAAACAGCGCCGGTGCCCAAGGCAACCTTCAGCCATGCCTTCCATACTTCGGCCTATAGTTGCAAAGATTGCCACAACACCATTGTGAAGCCGGATATGAAGAAGAACAAGCGGGTCAGTATGGCTGATATGGAAAAAGGTCAGTCCTGCGGTGCCTGTCATGACGGCAAGGTAGCCTTCTCGGTCAAGGGCGACTGTGCCAAGTGTCACACCGGATTTAAGCTGCCATCCAAAATGACCTTTAAAAATAAAAAGGGAACAATCATCGGCCACTTCAGCCATGAGTTTCACACCGCTGCCTACCAGTGCAATGATTGTCACACCAAGTTGTATCCCTACGGCAACGGCAAACGGATCACCATGAAGCAGATGGAAACCGGCGCCTCATGCGGCGCCTGCCACGACGGGAAATCGGCCTTCTCAGTCAAGGGTGACTGCCTGAAGTGCCATAAGAGCTCCTGAAATGTTATGGCCGACAGAGGGAGCGCACCCCTCTGTCGGCCCTTTTTAAGCTTGCGGCTTTAACGTAAGGCGCTATCTACGGAGGTGCCAAATGCTCCAGAGTATCGCTACCCGAACAATTGTTCCGGTTGGTCTTGCCGTTACCGGCTTTGTGGCTATCTGCTGCTTAAGCCTCTATTCGATCATGAAGCAGGATATGATTGATGACGCAGCGCAAAGCGGACGCAATATCGCCAATACCGTTGTGCTCTCTACCCGCTACGCCATGCTGCACAATGACCGTCAGCACCTGGGCAGCATCATTGCCAACATCGGTCAGCACCAGGGGGTTGAACACCTGCGGGTATTCAATCATAATGGCGTTATCACCTTCTCACGGAACCAGACTGAGATCGGCCAGCAGGTCAACAAAAAAGTCGAAGGCTGCAGTGGTTGCCACAGCGGGGAGAAACCGGCTGAACAACTGGCTGCGGTAAAACAGACCCGCCGGTTTACCAATGAGCGTGGCGTGCAGGTCCTGGCCATGACGCAACCGATCTACAATGAACCTTCCTGCTCAACCACCTCATGCCACTACCACTCTCCTTCACAAAAAGTCCTGGGGATGCTCGATATCGGGCTTGATCAGGGACCACTTCAAAATTCACTCGCCCTGATGCGTTACCGTATGATAGTGTTTACACTTATGACACTGGTTCTTACTGTGGGGGGGGTTGCTGCCCTGCTGAACCGGTCATTCTTTGTGCCACTGAAAAAACTACTGGCTATCACCAGCGACGAAAAACCGTGCGACTTTGAACAACAGCTGGAATCAGGATACGGTGAACTGTCCATTCTGGCCCGCAATTACCAAAGGATTGTCGCACGTCTGAATGATACCCGTGAAGCGCTTGCGCGCTGTCGCAATTGCAGTAAAGAAAAGGATGATACCGACGACAACGGCTAGCGGTCTGGAAGCTGATTGAGATTCAGATAACGGTATCATGCGGTAACCGGAGAAGGTCTCGTCCCATGTCCAATCAGGAAACCGGCAGTACGCCGTCCCATGAAACGCAGCGTGCTGCCTTGCTGGAATCAATTCGACGATTACGTACCCGCTCCCACCAGGGGCTGTGGGCCATAGCTGCTTTTGCCTGCACCAGTATTCCGGCCATGCTCAGCGACCAGATCTTCCCCCCTCTTACCCCTGCAGTCAAAAAGATGCTGGGTACCCCACCATCCAGCAACATGATCAGTGCCCTGCTGGTGGTCTATGCCTTTTCCGCCATCCTGCTAGTGCTGGGCAGGATCACCAACGGTTCCCCCAAGATGGTCTCATTCAGCCATATCGGCTACCTGATCTGCTTTTATGCCTTCTACTTTTTTTCAGGAGTGCTGCCGGAGAACTTCTGGGCCGTGCTGGCCACCGGCATGACAATTCTAAGTCTGGAAAGCTATCATATCTGGACGTTGAGCTCAGCCAAGATCAAGGAAGAGGAAGAGGCACTGGCAATACTTGAGCGCAGAATGGGACAGGAAAAAAAACAGGGCTGACGCAGTTGTAAGACAACTACACCAGCCCATCGGTTATATGCACACGCCTACAGGTCTTTCTTGGGCAGCAGTTCTACTTCATTTCCTTCGGTAGCACTTTTAAAGTTTTTTATGCTCTTACCCATGGCAGAGCCGATTTCAGGCAGCTTGCCCGCACCAAACACCACCACCACAATCCCCAGTATCACCACCAGTTCAGGCATTCCAAATCCAAACATATTCAATCTCCTCTATGAAGCGTTTATATGGTTCTGACAGTGCAGGCAACGCCGCAGATACAGCAACGACATGCCGTTCATATGAAAATAATGGCCACAGCGCGGACAGCGTGCCAGGGCGGAGTATAGAGCAGTAATAAACAGTACCACCACCCAGACGCTGAAGGTGATGGCCATGCTGCGGAACGTTGGAGAAATTCTGTTTGCAACCCACATCAACGGCATATAGAGGATGATGGTGGCAAAGAAGTATTTTCTGCGCCTGCGGATCAGATCCATGGCCTGCTTGAAGGCTACAGGATCGGCCTGATTGGGCAATGAGCAAACGGCAGGGTCCGTTACCGGCTGGTCATCAGAGACAGCGGGGCGAGTCGGTGACCCGCCCCCATCGCTATTCATATCAGTCTCGTGCATTGGCCCGTACAGCCTGCTGCTGTCTGCTGCTTTCTTCTGCAGTCTTTTTGATCATGTTGTAGAGGCTGATAACTGCCGGGATGGTCTGCACAACCACCACCAAGGCCAGAAAGCCGGCAAAGGCCAGCACCAGGATGCCGCTGTTATAGGTCAGGCTGGTATCAACATGGTTGGCGTGATCTGCAGAAGCAAAGGCAGTACTCATGCCAACAACAGACAATGCAAGGGTGGTAAGGGCAGTACGAACAGATTTCATGGCTACGTTCTCCTTCATGACAGGTGGTTTGGTATGAATCAGATTTATTTGTGGCTCGTTACTGATGCTGCGGTGCTGCTTTCAGACGGACTGAATACCGCCTTGACCATTGAGTAGAGCAGTACCAGAGCTGGAACGGCCTGCACCATCAGTACCAGTACACCAAAGCCGATAAAGAACCAGATCAGCGGTCCGCCGCCATCCTGTAATGCAGCATCTGAAGCAAAAGCTGAAGTTGCGCTGCCGCCGAGCATCGGGATCAAAAGGTTGGCAATTTTCGTTTTCATGGCATCCTCCCAGGGTGCTGCGTATGATCGATAAACGATATTTTCTATAGAGCACAGAGGGTGCCAAATCGACAAACACGGAAAATAAAAATACAACCACTTGTAATCATTAATTTTTATTTTATCACCAACAACGATTAAAGAATCTGCAGGGTTCTCTGCTGTATGTTTTATCTATGCAGCAGCCATGTGGAACAGCATACAAAATCAAGCACAACACCCCTAAATTATTGACTTTGTAAATTATATGCACCCATTCATGGCTGTATACGGCAACCATGCAGCTACGGCCTGTACTCGTTATTCCGATTCTTGCTGGTTAGCGTCAGAGCAAGCAGGCAGGCTGATACGGAAGGTGGTACCAACGCCAAGAGCACTCTCAGCGGTGATCGTACCGCCGTGGGCCTGAATGATACCGTAGGAGACCGACAGCCCCAAACCGGTGCCACCGGTGCCTTTCGTGGTAAAGAACGGGTCAAACAGCTTGCCCAGCTGTTCCTCTGGAACACCGCAGCCGGAGTCAGAGATTCTGACCAGAACCCCGCCTTCCGGTTCAACCGCCCTGGCAGTTATGATCTTCAGCTCCCCTCGTTTCAGGTCCTGCATGGCCTGGCCCGCATTGATAAAGATATTGATAAAGACCTGCTTGAGCTGGTTCTGATCAGCCATGATCTGCGGCAGGTCGTTGGCTAGTTGCCGCAGAATGGCGACATTCTGGAAGACCGATTGACATTCAACCAGTCGCAGGGAATCCAGGACCACCTGATTAATCTCACAGACCGTCATTTTGGGTTGATAGTCCCGGGCAAACTCAAGTAGCCCCTTGACAATCCCGGCACAACGCTGCGCCTCACTGCTGATGGTCTCAAGATCGCCCTTCAGGGCCGGATCAAGCCGTTTATCCTTGGCAGCCAGCGAACTGAAGATCAGGATACCGGACAGCGGGTTATTAATCTCATGGGCAATACCGGCCACCAGTTCACCCAAAGAGGCCAGCTTTTCCGTATGTACCAGTTGCATCTGCATCCGCTGCAGCTGTTCTGAGCGGTCCTTTACCTTTTCTTCAAGAGTGCGTCCCCACTCCTCCAGATCATTACGGGCCTGTCGAAGGTTGTTGGTCATCAGCTGAAAGGCACGCATCAACTCCCCCAGTTCGTCATTGGAGGTTGGCGTCATCTCGCAGTCCAGCTGTCCCTGGGCCAGTCTGGCGGTGTGGCGCAGCAGTTCATTAACCGGACGATTCACCAGATGCAGGGTAAAGAAGGTCAGTGAGGCCCCCAGCAGGATGATCAATAATACGGTTAAGAGGATAATCCGGTTACGGTAGGAGGCAAGATCCGCCTTGAGCACATCCAGGGATACAATGATATCAACCACCCCCAGCACCTTGGTGGAAGCGGTATGGGCATGGCAGGCGGCTGTGGAGCAGCTCTGCTCGTTCTGCACCGCCTTGGCAAGTCCCATCACCTGTTTACCGTTGGGCAGGGTAAAGAACCGGCTGCGTTCAAGCAGCGGCGGCCGGGTCAGGGTCTGTCCCGGCTTGTGGCAGAGGCTGCACTGGGCAGCTTTTTGATCCAGCAGCTGGCCGATTTCATCACTGGCGGTTGAATGGACAATAACACCGTGACGGTTAATCATCCTGATCCGCTCAATCCCTGGACGATTGGCCACCTCATTGATCATCTGGTAGACGGTGGTGCGGTTATCCACCAGCATCTGGTGGTGGGTCATCCTGATGATGGTGGATGCCAGATTGTCGAGATCCCGGATGGTGTTATTGACCAGCAGTTTTTGCAGGTTGTTGATATTGACCCAGGCAAACAGGGTCATGAACAGTACCACCACGGTACCGGTCAGGATGGTCAGTTTCTGAATCAGCGAAAATCGGCGTGGCAGCAGTCGTCGCAATAGTTGATCAGGCCTCAACATAATCCCGGGCCGATATGCCAAGCTTCTTCATCATGGCCTGAAAATTGGGGCGCAGCATGCCGGTCTCTTCCGCAGCACGGGTGATGTTACCCCGGTTGCGTTGCAGGGCATTTACTACAAAAGCCTTTTCAATATCTTCCACCGCCTGCTCCCGCAGATGGCGCTTGGCCTCTTTCAGCTCCTCAACACTGAGAGGAACGGCTGCATAATCCAGCATGCAAATGCTGGCTTCGCTTGAGCAATGGTTCAGCTCCAGATCATCCGGTGTAATCAGGCTGTCTTCAGCCAGCACTACAGCCCGTTCGATGATATTTTCAAGCTCCCGCACATTGCCTGGAAAGGTGTAACTTTGCAGCACCTGCATCGCGCCGGCAGTTACTCCCTTGATATCCTTCCCCAGTTCTTCGGCCACCGTACGAACCGTGTGCCCAACCAGTAGTGGTATGTCACCGGTACGATCCCGCAACGGGGGCAGGTCCATCGGGATGATATTCAAGCGGAAAAAGAGGTCTTCCCGAAAGGAGCCTTCAGCCACCATCTCACGCAGACTGCGATTGGTGGCTGCCACCAGCCTGATGTTGATCGGGGTTGGCTGGGTGCCGCCAATCGGGGTCACCTCCCGTTCCTGCAGCACACGCAGCAGCTTGGCCTGAGTGGTCAGACTCAGGTTGGATACCTCATCCAGAAACAGGGTGCCACCTTCCGCCACCTTGAACAGACCGGTCTTGGTATGCATCGCCCCGGTAAAGGAACCTTTGACGTGGCCGAACAGCTCGGACTCCAGCAGACTCTCAACCAGCGAGGTGCAGTCAACCGCCACAAAGGGATGATCCCGCCGTGGACTGTGTTTGTGGATGGCACGGGCCACCAGCTCCTTACCGGTGCCGGACTCGCCAGTGATCAGTACCGTGCTGTCAGTGGGAGCAACCTGCATAATCCGGCGATAGACCTTGACCATTTCATGGCTCTTGCCCACGAAACGGTCAAACCCTTCGCCATCCCGCAGCTCCTTGAGCAGATACAGATCGCCAAGATCAACAACCCGTTGTTCAAGGGCCAACCGGATGGTGTTCAGCATCTCTTCCGGGGTAAACGGCTTGGCAATGTAATCCACCGCCCCCAGTTTCATCACTTCCACAGCGCTGTCCACCGATGAATAACCGGTAATGAAGATTACCGGCAGATCCGGCTGAATCTCCTTGATCGCCTTCAGAACTTCCATGCCGCTAATACCGGGCATCTTCAGGTCAGTGACCACCAGATCAAACGGCTCCTGCTTGATCCGTTCAAGGGCGGCATGACCATTGGCAAAGGTCTCCACCTGAAACGATTCTGACTCCAAAATCCTGCGTACCCCTTCACGAATGGCAGGCTCATCGTCAATTACCAGCAGTTTTTTTACGGCATCCATGTATGGCCCCTGTTCAGTAGTGGTTAATGATCACAGCAGTTGGCACCCAGAGAGAGGGAACCGGTCATGAAATGCTGCATCAGCAATTCAGGCTCAACTGCAGGAGCACCAACGTAGACTGTAATACCACTTTGCAGAAACAGGTCCTGAGCGCGTTGCCCCATACCTCCGGCAATGATCATCTCTACGCCCTGCTCAGCCAGCCAGCCGGGTAAAAGACCTGGCTCATGGGGAGGAGCCGCCACATCCTGCCGTCCGGACAACTGGCGCTGCTCTAGTTCAATGTCAAGTAATGCAAATGTCTCACAATGGCCAAAATGGGTAGCCAGCTTTCCCGCTGCTACCGGTATTGCGACTCTCATGCTATCTCCCCCTTTGATTTACGTACTTGATTTGGCACCTGCCATTCAAACTCCTGTTGAAACTCCTGCAGGGCCAGCCAGCAGTCATCAAGCACTCTTCTCAGCTCCACCACATTTTCTGCACGTCTTTCCTGTAATACCCCCCGAAACGGATAACAACGTTCCTGCCAGCATCCACCGGTCAGCATCTGCTGATTTTGGGGAAGCTGAACCCATGTGACCATACTTGTACTGTTGTTCATGACAAGCCCTCACTTCTTATATCCCGCCCATACAGAGGTACTTGATCTCCAGATAGTCCTCGATACCG
>JAJTBI010000106.1 GCA_021286935.1 Geobacteraceae bacterium | reverse complement strand
CCTTCATTGTCAATACCGGCACCGCCGACATTGGCAAACGTACCCTCAAAAGTTACGTTGTATTTCTGGCCGATTACGTCCAGTACTCTGGTAGCCTCAGCCATTACCTCTGGTCCGATACCGTCACCCGGCAGGACTGCAATTTTAAAAGTTTTCGCCATGTTCCACCCCTCTGTCAAAAAAGTGCGCTACCTTACTGTATACATTAGATGTTTGTCAATGCTCACGAAAAAGGCGACCTTGTAAAGATCGCCTTTTTCGTCTGCTCAAACTATCGAAGCAATGGCATCAAACAGAATCAAAGGCCTGCCTTCTGCTTCAGGATCTCTGCCTTGTCAGTCTTCTCCCAGGTGAATTCAGGAAGTTCGCGGCCAAAATGGCCGTAGGCTGCGGTCTTCTGGTAGATCGGACGCAGCAGGTCAAGCTGCTCGGTGATGGCGCGGGGGCGCATATCAAAGACTTCCCGAACCAGTTCGGACAGGCGGTGCTCAGACACCACGCCGGTACCAAAGGCGTTGACCATGATGGAAACCGGCTCAGCCACGCCGATAGCATAGGCCACCTGGACTTCGCAGCGCTCACACAGACCGGCAGCCACCAGGTTCTTGGCAACATAACGGCCCATGTAGGCAGCAGAACGGTCAACCTTGGAAGGATCTTTGCCGGAGAAGGCACCGCCGCCGTGGCGACCCATGCCGCCATAGGTATCCACGATGATCTTACGGCCGGTCAGACCGCAGTCTCCCATGGGACCGCCAACCACGAAACGGCCGGTGGGGTTGATGAAGAAACGGGTCTCACTGTCCATCAGATGGGCAGGGATCACCTTCTTGACCACTTCATCCATGACCCCTTCAACAATGGTTTCATGGGTCACATCAGGGGTGTGCTGGGTGGAGATTACCACCGTGTTGACTCGCACCGGCTTGCCGTTATCATACTCAACCGAGACCTGTGATTTTGCATCAGGACGCAGGAACTTCAGCAGGCCGGACTTGCGCACATCAGCCAGACGTTTGACCAGTTGATGGGAAAGCTGGATCGGCATCGGCATCAGTTCCGGGGTCTCGTTACAGGCATAGCCAAACATCAGGCCCTGGTCGCCGGCACCCTGCTCTTTGAACATCCCTTCGCCCTCGGTGACACCCTGGGAGATGTCCGGGGACTGGCGATCAAGGGAGACCAGTACGGAGCAGGTCTCATAGTCAAAACCGGTCTCTGAACCACAGTAGCCGATCTCCTTGATGGTGTTGCGGACGATTTCAGCGTAGTTGACCACGGCGGTAGTGGTGATTTCGCCGGCAATCACGGCCATACCAGTGGTCACCATGGTCTCGCAAGCCACGCGGGCCTTGGGGTCCTGGGCCAGGATGGCGTCCAGGATGCTGTCAGAGATCTGGTCAGCCATTTTGTCAGGATGACCTTCGGATACGGATTCAGAGGTAAAGATAAATTTTTCAGCCATCTGTTGAAGCTCCTTTTACGTAAAATAGAGGGTGTTGCCAGACAAAACAAACGTGCAAAACGTATTTATTGATCCTCAGCATCAGCATGGTTTCTGCTGCGGTAACGAATATACAGTTGCCCGCCCAAGTCAAACAGCACTAGGGCAGTGACCAGCAGCAGTAACGGCCCGTTGTAGCGGAAAAAGGCAAAACAGTTGAAAAACATATACAATAGCACCACGCCGGTCAGCAGTTTACGGACACCGCCCACACCGGACTCAGTGTCTTCAGGATCGCCACCACCTGCCTGAAACAGCAAAGGTGCCAGGTGATAGCCCACCGAGGCATCCACCAGCACCAGCAGGATATTCACCACAAACAGCGGTAGTAACAAAGAATCCAGGTTCATCAACAATCGCCTTCAGCAGTGATATAATCCGGCGGCAGATCACAGCCGGACGGAATCTGGAACGGTATCGGATAGCGGATGCCGGCCTTGTGGGTGGCTGCCAGCCCTTCTGCAGTGCGCTCCAGCCAGCTAAACGGGATGCCGACGCACAGTTCGTGGTCCTGGGTCATGGCAAAGCGGCGATCCCCCAGACAGGGGATCTCCACCGTGGGCTCGCCGGTCAGGGCCACCTGAGCTACGGCCCGGGAGCAGACCCCGGCATCGCCGGAACTCTTCATGGTAAACTCACCCCCCTGCTGAAACAGGAAGGCCTGTATAAAGCGCATGGCCTGGGCTGAGTTGACATAGAGCACCACCAGATCAGGGGCCATCCCCTCCACCGGGCGGGCCAGAGGATAGGTTAAGAGCCCTTGTACATCAGGGGCCAGTCGGGGCATGGTCTGCTGCATGGCAGCGGCAGCAGCCTGATCCTTCTGATAGATGCCGTTATTAACCGAACCATCCAGTACCCGTTGGGGCGGGTCAATCAGGCCTACACAACCGGCACCCAGTACGCAGTGGGCTGTCTGTTTGTCTGCCCAGGTGGACCAGCCGTACATCCGGCTGTAAGCGATCTGCTGGCAGACAGTCAACCTCTGGCCCTTGACCCGGATCTTTTTGCCTGCAATCAGCGCAAGGTCCTTGACAATGGTGACACCAACCGGTTGCGTAACCGGATTAACGGTTTCTTTGACAACGGCAAGAAAATGTTCAAGCGGCTCCATGGTCATGACCTCCCTGAGTACTTAAACCACCTGATAGTCTCCAATTTTAAAACAAGGATGAGATCAAGGCGGCGAGGAATTCGGCGACGCAGGCGTACACGCTAGTACGTTGAGGAGCCGAAGACGAGCCAACAAAGATATCGCCTTGAGTTGAAATTGGTCTACTGTTTCTGGCGTGCCCGTGCCCGCCGTGACCCCGGCTGGGTGTTGCCAGCGCCACGGGGCAATGGTTTTTCCTGTGTTTTTTGAGGATTGGCAATGCTGACCGTGATGACCCGGTTTTCCATCAGGGCACCGTCCAGACACTCTATCGCCTCTTTCAGCTGTTCTTCTTCAGCCATCCGCACATAGCCGCAGCCTTTGGATTTGCCGGTTGCAGGATCAGTAATGATATGTACCGAGGTGACGGTACCGGCCACACTGAACATCCTGCGCAGATCATCTGTTGTTGCTTCATAGGGCAGGTGCCCCACATATAGTTCTTTGGCCATGAGCTGGTCCTTTATCCCGCTTCCATTTCAAACCCCTGGCTTCCTTGAACTGAAACCGGAGTGGATAGTCTATGCAGGAGTTGTTTGCTGCTCCCACTGTTGCAGCCGCTGCAGGGCTTCCGCTGCGCTGTGGCCGCACATCTCTCTACTGGGCTGCAATGAATGACATACGGCCGGACGTTCTGGTTTGTCAAAGATACGGCAATGGCCTTCCGGCGTCAACTGAACACAGCGGATTCCCGCCGGTTTTCCTTCCGGCATGCCCGGTATGGCAGAACTGATGGAGGGCGCAATGCAGCAGGCAGCGCAGCCGGTCCGGCATTCCACCTGATCACTTCTCCAGCGGCAGCCCGGCCTGACGCCAGCCGGGCATATCGCCATCCAGATAGGCTATCCTGCTGTAGCCCCGTTTGGCCAGCATGGCGCCAACCATTTCGGCCCGTGCCCCGGATTCGCAGTACAGCACCAGTTGCGTCTGTTTATCCTTGGGAAGCGAGCCGAACATTCTGAATAAAACCTTCCAGAATGGCAGTAGCAGCGCACCAGGAATATGCCCCATGCGGTATTCCATACCACTGCGTATATCCAGTACCGTGGGAGGTGTCTTTGATTTGAGCTGTTTCTGTAACTCTTTGGGTTGCATTGAATGTATCCAAAACCTCTGAAATGTGATTTTCCCGTAAGGTCAAAGCGGGCAAGGATTCGGGCGGAGGCATAGAGATGCATGCCGTACAACCGAATCCGGGGCCCAACGCCGAGATTGCGAAAAAAGCGCATTTCCTAGTAACGATAATGCTCTGCCTTATACGGCCCTTCCACCGGCACACCGATGTAGTCTGCCTGCTCCTTGGTCAACACCGACAGCTGGGCATTCAGTTTTTTCAGCTGCAGACGAGCCACCTTCTCATCAAGATGCTTGGGCAGGACATAGACGCCGGTGGGGTATTTGCCCGGGTTGCAGAAGATCTCGATCTGGGCAATGGTCTGGTTGGCAAATGAGGAGGACATGACATAGCTGGGGTGACCGGTGGCGCAGCCCAGGTTGACCAGACGGCCTTTGGCCAGCAGGATGATCCGGTTGCCGGAGGGCAGGATGATATGATCTACCTGCGGCTTGATCTCTTCCCACTGGTACTGCTCCAGGGCAGCAACCTCGATCTCGTTGTCAAAGTGGCCGATGTTGCAGACAATGGCCTGATCCTTCATCTTTAGCAGATGCTCATGGGTAATGACATGGTAGTTGCCGGTGCAGGTCACGAAGATGTCGGCCTTGTCGGCAGCATACTCCATGGTCACCACGCGGTAGCCTTCCATGGCAGCCTGCAGGGCGCAGATCGGGTCAACCTCGGTCACCCAGACCTGGGCCGACAGGGCACGCAGGGCCTGGGCCGAGCCTTTGCCCACATCGCCGTAGCCGCAGACCAGAGCAACCTTGCCGGCCACCATGACGTCGGTGGCCCGCTTGATGCCGTCCACCAGGGACTCGCGGCAGCCGTAGAGGTTGTCGAACTTGGACTTGGTGACTGAGTCGTTGACGTTAATGGCCGGGAAGGCCAGTTCGCCGCGCTCATGCATCTGATACAGACGGTGTACACCGGTAGTCGTTTCCTCGGTGACCCCTTTGACCTGGGCCAGACGGACCGAGTACCAGGTTGGATCAACCGCCAGTTTGGCCTTGATGGCAGCAAACAGGATGGTCTCTTCCTCAGAGCCAGGGTTATTCAGGACACTGGCGTCCTTTTCTGCCTTGGTACCCAGGTGCAGCAGCAGGGTGGCGTCGCCGCCGTCATCCAGGATCATGTTGGAGAAGCCACCGTCCGGCCACTCGAAGATCTTGTGGGTGTAGTCCCAGTAATCGGTCAGGGATTCACCCTTGACGGCAAAGACCGGCACACCGGCAGCAGCAATGGCCGCCGCCGCATGATCCTGGGTAGAGAAGATGTTGCAGGAGGCCCATCGGACTTCAGCGCCAAGAGCGGTCAGGGTCTCGATCAGCACTGCGGTCTGGATGGTCATATGCAGTGAACCGGTGATACGGGCCCCTTTAAGCGGCTGGGATGCAGCATATTCTTCACGGATCGCCATCAGACCCGGCATCTCGGTTTCTGCTATTTTAATCTCTTTACGGCCCCAGTCTGCCAGGCCAAGGTCAGCAATGATGTAATCAGTTCCCATGTTCATTCTCCTTTAGTGTGTTGTGTGCGCCTGTAGCAGCAGCACGGTTTCCTGTCCCGGCTGCGGTGTCACCTGAGTGACCGCAACCTGTGCAAAACCGGCCTGTCGCAGCCAGTTCTTCAGCTCTTCCTCTTCAAATCCCAACCACTGGTCTGCCAACTGTTCCCGGGCCAGCTCCCGTTCATGGCGGACCAGATCAGCCAGCAGCAGAGAGCCGCCTGCTGTCAGCACCCGCCTGATCTCGGCCAGTACTGCCGGTGGATCAGCGGCATGGTGCAGCACCATATCCAGCACCGCGCAGTTGGTTGAACGGTCCGGCAATGGCAGATGGCTCATCTCTCCCAGCCGCAGGTCGATACCGGCAATGCCGGCCTGGGTCAGGCGTCGCCGGGCCTCATCCAGCATGGCTGGAGAATGATCAACCCCGATAACCCCTTCCTGGGCCTTGGCTGCCAGCGCAGGCAACAGACCGCCGGTGCCCAGACCGATCTCGACAATCTGCTGGCAGGACGGTACCAAGGCCAGCAACTTTTCACGATATTCCGGCATCGGCAGCAGGGTGCGGGCCAGTTCATCCCATTGACGGGCATGGTGGTCAAAAAACTCCTGGCTGCGGCGACGACGTTCTTCCAGCACAACAGCCACGGCTGCCAGATCCTGCTCCCGCTCCGGCAGGTTGGCCAGTTCGGCTTCCAGCAATGGACGTGCTGCCGTAAAGAAACCGGAACCGTTCCCGATCCGGTAGTAGCTCCAGGTGCCCTGGCGTTTGACCGACAGCACGCCGGCCTCGGTCAGGATCTTTAAATGCCGCGAGATGCGGGATTGCCCCATGCCCAGAATAGCGGTCAGCTCCTGCACGGTGAATTCACCACGCAGCAGGATTGCCGTCAGACGTAGGCGGCAGGGGTCAGCCAGAGCTTTCAGAGTTTCGATGAGCATATATCAACTTTGTCAAAACAATATATCAACTTTTTTTGATATAGCAATTTTGGCAAAGCCGGTCAATAAAAAACCCGCCTAAAAGCAGGCGGGTTTTAAAAGGTATGCTGCAGCATCAAATATTATTCCCCAAACAGTTCATCAAAGATTGCCTGTACGGTGGTGATCTTGTCGGCCTTCCAGGCATTGGTGCCGCAGAAGACCAGTCCGGTCTCCACATCACCCTTTTGGGCGCGGTCCAGGGCGGTGACGATACAGAACCGCTCACCGGACTCTTTATAGGAGCATTTTTTGAGGCAGCCCATCCGGCAGGGGGTGTGGTGATCCAGATCATACTGGCGGATGTTGGGGGTGTTGGTCAGGATGGCGCGCCCAGGCAGGCCGGCCGGTGACATCAGCAGACCGATATCTTCTTTTGTGCAGTTCAGGTAGGCCTGCTTGAATTCATCTGCTGCATCGCACTCTTCCGTGCAGACAAAGCGGGAGGCCATCTGTACGCCATCAGCCCCTTCAGCCAGGGCATGCTCAAGATCAGCCCGGTCCCAGATGCCGCCGGCAGCAATGATCGGTATCTCAACATGGTATTCGTCACGGAAGAACTGCTTGATCCCCCGCACCGTGGCGTACTGGTCATAGTCCCCTTTGCCGATGTTCTCCATCTTTTCACCCAGGTGACCACCGGCAGTGTCCGGGTCTTCCACCACCACTGCATCAGGCAGGCGATGGTAGCGTTTTTCCCAGGTGCGGGCGATCAGCTGGGCAGCCCGGACTGACGAGGCGATCGGCACCAGAGCTACATCCGGGGCATGGCTGGTCAGTTCCGGCAGGGAAAGTGGTAGACCGGCGCCGCAGACAATTACCTGGGCTCCGGCCTCAATGGCTGATTTAACCAGCGGTTCAAAATCAGACAACGCCACCATGACGTTGACGCCAATGATGCCGTCCGGTGCAATGGCGCGGGCCTTGCGAAGCTCTGTCTGGAAGGCCTGGGTCTCGGCTTGGAAATAGTTGGTACCGGTGTAGTGATCGCTGTTCAGGGCAATGCCGGCTGCTGCCACCAGGCCGATACCACCACATTTGGCCACATGCCCGGCCAGGCTGCCGCCTGATATACGTACTCCCATGCCACCCTGAATTACTGGAAATTTTGCCGTATGCTTGCCGATCTTTAATTCTTTAACCATGACGTGCCCTCCCCAAAACAGTGCTGATGGTATTCTTCTATACAGCAGCAGCGCGACGGTTGGTGTAATAGTTCTGTAAAAGCGTTGTTCTTGACCGGTGCAGTCGGATACTGCATAATGCGAAACATCTCTTTGTAAGGAGGCTATCGAATGGACAAAAACTGGAAGCTTGAGACTCTGGCAATTCAGGGCGGATACGAACCAAAGGCTGGTGAAGCCCGCATTGTGCCGATCGTGCAGAGCACCACCTTCAAATATGACAGTGCTGACTATGTGGCAAAACTGTTTGATCTGGAGGCGCCGGGGTTTTTCTATACACGCTTGGGCAATCCCACTGCCGATGCCTTTGAGCAGAAAATCGCCCAGATGGAGGGAGGCGTGGCAGCCCTGGCCACCTCATCCGGTCAGGCAGCCATCAGCCTGGCTATCCTGAATATCTGCCAGGCCGGTCAGCATATTGTGTCCGCCAGCACGCTGTATGGCGGTACCTACAACCTGTTTTCAGCCACCCTGCCAAAGCTGGGGATCGAGGTGACCTTTGTCAATCCCGATGCCTCGGCAGAGGAGATTGCCGCTGCCTTCCGTCCCACCACCCGCGCTCTGTACGCCGAGACTATCGGTAACCCCGGCATGAATGTGCTGGATTTTGAGAAGTTTGCTGCTGTTGCAAAGGCTCAGCAGGTACCACTAATCATCGACAACACCATGGCCACCCCCTACCTCTGCCGTCCCTTTGAGTTAGGCGCCAATATTGTGGTCCATTCGGCCACCAAATATATCGATGGCCATGCCACCAGCGTAGGCGGGGTGATTGTGGATGGCGGTACTTTCAACTGGGATAATGGCAAGTTTCCAGAGCTGGTGGAGCCGGATGCCAGCTACCATGGCATGCAGTATGTCAAAACCTTTGGCCTGGCAGCCTACATCATCAAGGCGCGGGTGCAGCTGATGCGGGATCTGGGGGCCACCGTGGCGCCGATGAACGCCTTCCTGTTCAACCTGGGGCTGCACACCCTGCCGCTGCGGATGCAGCGCCATAGTGAGAATGCCCTTGCGCTGGCAAAGCACCTGGAATCCCATCCCTCTGTGTCGTGGGCCTGCTACCCTGGGCTGGCCAGTCACCCCAGCCATGCCCGGGCACAGAAATACCTGCCCAAGGGTGCCAGCGGTGTGCTGACCTTTGGTATCAAGGGGGGGGCTGCGGCAGGCAAGAAGTTTATGGAGGCCTGCAAGCTGATCGCCCTGGTGGTGCATGTGGGTGATGCCCGTTCCTGCGTGCTGCATCCGGCCAGTACCACCCACCGCCAGCTGACCGAAGAGCAGCAGCTTTCTTCCGGGGTCAGCCCGGACCTGATCCGGCTGTCGGTGGGGATTGAGCATATTGATGACCTGATTGCGGATCTGGATCAGGCCCTGGCCGTAAGCCAGAAGTAATAGAAATGAAATAGCACGCGGATGACGCGGATTTGACTGATTAACGCCGATAAAGCCTTGAAACGTTAATTGCCGCCAGGGAACGCAAAGAACGCAAAGTGTAAGGCTGCAATTTGTAACAAACCCACTCATAACAAACGATGCTTTAGCGTACTTATTTCCTTTTATTTCTTTGTGATCTTTTGCGGCTTATCGTTTTTGGGGTGTATAGATTTGTTTAATCCGCGTGCTATTGACTGATAAGGACTCCCATGCTTGACATCGCCATCGGCACCTTTACCATGCGTCCCTATGTGTTCGCCTTTTTTGCCGCGTTCCTGCTGGCCTGCGTCCCCCATGTGGGCTGGAAAAAGACCCTGACCTTTACCGGTGTTGGCTATCTGATCGCCTTTGTCTCTGAGAAGCTGTCCATTACCACCGGCATTCCCTATGGCTGGTACTACTATATTGACACCACCAAGACCAAAGAACTCTGGATCTGGGGTGTGCCGTTCTTTGACTCGCTCTCCTACGTCTTTCTGACCTACTGCAGCTATACGACAGCCCTGCTGATCCTGTCGCCGCTGGCAACCCGCGGCGCAGAGCTGATCACCCTGGAGACCCGCGCTATCCGCAGCTCATGGGCTGCTTTGGTGCTGGGTGCGTTCCTGCAGACCTTTCTGGATATCATCATTGATCCGGTGGCACTGCAGGGCAGACGCTGGTTTCTGGGGCAGATCTACGGTTACAAAGAGGTGGGTGTGCATTTCGGGGTGCCGCTGTCCAACTATGTCGGCTGGCTGCTGACCAGCTTTGTGCTGGTGGCGGCTTTTCAGTGGGTTGATCGCAGGCAGGAAACAGAGACCCCGCGTGGCATCTTCC
>JAJTBI010000009.1 GCA_021286935.1 Geobacteraceae bacterium | reverse complement strand
TCCCGGTTTTTCCGGGGAGCCCGCGAGCGCTTCTTTCTGTACAGAGAGAAGGTCAGCAGATCTGGTGAGATGCCAGAGCCGACGGTATAGTCCGGATGAAAGAGGATGGGACAGCGGTTTTCAATTTTCGTCATTCCCCTGTCCGGGATCTGTGCGTGTTGTTCAATGCGTGCGGTATCCTGTCCGCCCTGTTGCTGGTAAGCCACTCTAACCTTTGGGAGGCAACCATGCATCATCCCCTTGCAGCACAATTCGGCACCCCTGTTGAACGGGTAGAAAAGGCGCTTGCGGCTCTCCGCAGCGGCAACGGTATTCTGGTAACTGATGATGAGGATCGTGAGAATGAAGGCGACCTGATCTTTGCTGCCGAATCACTGACTGAGGCACAGATGGCGATGCTGATCCGTGAATGCAGCGGTATTGTCTGTCTCTGTCTGACCGATGAAAAGGTGCAGGCATTACAGTTGCCAATGATGGTGCCGGATAACAGCAGCCGTTTCCAGACCGCCTTTACGGTTTCAATTGAGGCTGCAGCAGGGGTCACCACCGGTGTCTCGGCTGCTGACCGGGTAACCACGGTCAAGGCCGCTATTGCCGATAAGGCCGTGCCTGCAGATCTCTGTCGGCCCGGCCATATCTTTCCGTTGCGGGCCCGTCCCGGTGGTGTGCTGGAACGGGGTGGCCATACCGAGGCAACCGTAGACCTGATGCGGCTGGCAGGTCTGAAACCCTACGGTGTATTGTGTGAACTGACCAACCCTGACGGCAGCATGGCCAGACTGCCTGAGATCGTGGCGTTTGCACAATCACAGGATATGCCGGTGGTGACGGTAGGAGATCTGGTGGGCTATCGCCTGAAACAATCCACAAGCACCCAATAAAATCTGTCAACCTATCTGGCCCTGCTGCGTTATAAGGAACAGATCAGGTAAAGGCAGCATACACAGGGAGTATGATCTGGATACCACAGCGCGCCTCAATCTCTTTCTGGCCAATATAGAAAAACGTGCCTTCCGCATGGCGCGCTTTGCCGTGGCTGATGATGATCTGGCGTTGGACTGCGTTCAGGATGCGATGCTGGAGTTTGTGCGTCGCTATCGTGACAAGCCTGAGCAGGAGTGGCCTCCCCTGTTCCATTGTGTGCTGCAGAGCAAGATTACCGATGCCCATCGCCGCCGCTCGGTACGGCAACGCTTTATGGGCTGGCTGGGGCTGGAGCGTCAGGAAGATGATGAGAGCGATCCGCTCCTGAATGTTGCTGATCCCCGCGACGAAACGCCGCTGAAACTACTGGAGCAGGCCCAGTTGGGAGCACAGTTGGAGGCGGCAATTGCAGAACTGCCGTTACGGCAGCAGCAGGCCTTTCTGTTGCGCTCATGGGAAGGGTTTGATCTGGCTGAAACCGCGCAATCCATGGGATGTAGCGAAGGAAGTGTGAAGACCCATTATTTTCGGGCAGTACAGGCATTACGGCAAAAGCTGGAGGAGTACCGGCCATGAACAGTACCGGACAAAGCGAGCAGAACAACACGCAGATTAAAACCGTGCTGGATGCCGGGCTTGAGCACCTTGATCCGTTAATCAGCACACGGCTGCGGGAAGGCCGGATCAAGGCGCTGGAGCAGGCCACAAAAGAACCGTTTTCAGCATGGACGCTCCTGCGCCCCCAGCGTCTGGCCGGTTTTGCCACTGCAATTATGCTGTTGATACTCATCTCCCACTGGCATCCATCACGCCCTGGTATGCCTGAAAACCGGATGGAAGAGATGGAGTTGCTGGCACAACAGGGGAGTCTGGATATGTACAAAGATATGGATTTTTATGCCTGGCTGGCAAAGACCGATGAGACGCACTAGCCTGATCTGTCTGGCACTGATTGCGCTGCTTCCTGCCACTTCCCGGGCCAGTGGAGAACAGGTGCCGGATGCCGAGTTTCTGGAGTTTCTGGGCAAGTTCGAAACAAGTAACGGCAAAGCGATTGACCCGTTACAGTTTGCCGATGACAAAGCCCCACAGAAGAAACAGACTACCACAACGACAGCAACGAAAGATGAGCGCAAGCAATCGACCGACCGGAAGAAACTGCTTAAGGATGGCCGTTATGAAAAATAGACTGGTGATACTGAGCATGGCTGTGACCTGTCTCGCAGGCGGGCTGGTCTTTGCCGCTGAAGATGGTGGACGTTGGGAAGACCTTTCTCCCAAGGAACAGAAGCTGCTGAAACCGCTGGCAGAGAAATGGTCCAGCCTGCAACCTGAGCAGAAAGAGACCTTACGACGCGGAGTGGGCCGCTGGCAACAGATGACACCGGAAGAACGTCAGGAGGCCAAGCAACGTTTCAAACAGTGGCGCGAGCTTCCGCCGGAACAGCGTGAGCAGATCAAGCGGCGTTTCAAGGAATTCCGGCAGATGCCCCCTGCCGAGCAGGACAGGATACGGGAGCGCTTTAAATGGTTCAAACAGTTGCCTCCTGAAAAACGGCAGGAACTGCGTAAGCAATGGCAGAGCCTTCCTCCAGAAGAACGGAAGAACATCCGCCAGAACTGGAAAAATATGTCTCAGGAAGAACGGCGTGCAGTGCGGCAGAAATTACGTTCACGGCAGGGGCAGGAATAATCTTATTTTTTTGTCAACCAAAAGCGTCATCATCCGTTGTAAGCAACAAGCAGGACAAACTTGTCAATCAAGGAGATAGATCATGTCAAAAATCGCACTGGCTATTTGTGTCACTGTCGCAGCAGCCCTGTTTGCCGGTTCCGCCTTTGCCGGCACCAATGATCCACGTATTGACCGCAGGCAGGAGAAACAAGAGCAACGTATTGAGCAAGGTGTGCAGAGCGGCGCACTGACCCCGAAAGAGGCTGGACGGCTGGAAGCCCAGCAGGCAAGGATTGCCCAGGAAGAAGCACGGATGAAGGCGGATGGTAATCTGACCAAGGCAGAACGGGCCAAGCTGACCCATGACCAAAACCGGGCCAACAAGGCGATCTATCGTAAAAAGCATAACAACCGTACGGCAAACGTGCAGTAATTTCAGATTATCACAGGGAGCAGCAGAGAAAGGTCGCCACTGGCGGCCTTTCCTGTTGCACGGGGGAATCTGTATGGCACCTGTCTCGCATCTGTTAAACAGCATTGTCAGGTTTGCCTGTCTTGCGGTACTGATCGGCATACAGCCAGGGATGGTGAATGCCTATGAACCGTTGGCACTACAGCATACCGACCGCATACCGCACACACTTGAGCTGAGTGTCAATGATCAGGTACGGCAGCGAACCATTCCGATCAAGGTATATCTGCCGTCAACATCAGTACCAGCGCCGGTTATCCTGTTCAGTCACGGACTGGGCGGATCACGTGAAGGCTCCGCCTATCTTGGAACCCATTGGGCAGCCCGCGGATATGTTGCCGTTTTTCTGCAGCATCCCGGCAGCGATGAGACCGTATGGCGCAACAAACCTATGAATCAGCGCCTGCGTGCCCTGCAGCAGGCAGCGAATGCACAGAATTTCCTGTTACGGGCCAGAGATGTTTCAGTGGTGCTTGATCAGCTTGCAGTATGGCAGACAACCTCCGGCCATGCAGTGGCAGGCAGGCTTGATATGACGCAGATCGGTATGTCCGGGCATTCCTTTGGTGCGGTCACCACCCAGGCAGTAAGCGGCCAGCGGTTTGGCAGTGCAGCAACATCTCTGGCAGACCCGCGTATCAAGGCGGCAATCATGTTCAGCCCAAGCGGCCCTCGCAGCGGCGAAAATACGACCCAGGCCTTTGGTGCAGTACATATCCCTTGGCTGCTGATGACCGGCACCAATGATGTATCTGCCATTGGCGGCATTGGCTTGCAATCTCGTCTGTCGGTATTCCCGGCTTTACCACCGGGTGGCAAATATGAAGTGGTGCTGTACGGTGCTGAGCATGCTGCCTTTGGAGATCGAAACTGGGGAGTAAAACAGCGCAATCCAAACCATCATCGGGCCATTCTGGCGATCAGCACCGCTTTTTGGGATGCCTGGCTGCGGAACGACCCGGTAGCCAGGAGCTGGCTGGACAGCAACGGTCCCCGTTCAGTATTGGAGACGGAAGACAGGTGGCAGAAGAAATAAATAATGTCGGCACTTTATACAAGCCTACTGAGGATCTGCTTTCCCGATGTTTTTAATGCCAATAAAAGGCAACAACACGGCATCAGTTGTTATGGTCAGCGGGAAATCCAGAATAAACAGCATTTTCAAGGCAATTTCAGATGGATATTTGTCCTTTATTACTGGTCCCGATATAAACTCACTACTTACCCGTGTTCCTAAAAAATACTCCGTCTTTTCTGCCTCAATCCTCTTATTGGTAAATTTGAAATTCCCGTTTTTGGATAGAGAGTAAGAACCTATTGAAGCGCATCCAACACAATTTGAAATAATTATCGCCAGAATTAATAAAATTTTTGTGTTTCTCATTTTTTGCTCCTGTTTTAGTGTCAAATCCATTTCATTCACACCTAAATACCGAGATAGTCCCTGTCGACTTGGCACAACTGACACCAAAAAAACGCTTCAATTGGCCTGTTTTGCAGATGTTGGTAGACGCAGTATTTCTGTATTATTGTTTAAAATCGATTGAGTCACTCCCAGTGCTCTCTTTAATGCGACATCTCGATCCCAGGGATTTTTTTGTTTGAGAATATAGAACAAAGAACGCGGAGATAGCCGGTAGCTGTGATACCAAGGTGAGGTGATGCCAGTATTCAATATTGGCATGTCCGTGCCATACAGAAGCCTGCTGTGCAGTTGTTTGTGTTGTAATAGTTTTGGTAGGTGGCCTAAGCGATTAAGCTGAGTCAGGCTGGAAATGTCAGCATACAGATTTGGGAACTCATCAAAGAGCGGTAAAAGTTTTTTGAAGTTTGGCTCTCCGCCATTATATCCATTGCTTGCTGCATGCGCCGCAATCACAGTTACCCCCAAAGAAAGCGGAAGACGTAACCTTGCAGGATCAGCTAATTCATCCTTTTTGTGAGTAAATGCTTCTTCTTTGCCGGTATGTGTCAGCAGTGGAAGTCCAAGTTCTTTGAGTCGTCGATAAAAAGGGACCAACCTTGTGTCGGCTGGGTCTATATACTGGACTGAAGGCAGCCATTTTATCAGAACAGCGCCATCTGCCGCAGCATGTTCCAACCTCTGAATTGCATCATGTCGATAAGGATTGATACTGGCGCCATACAGAAGGTTTGGATACTGTTGTATCTCCTTTGCTAGAAAATCATTGGGGATATAAATTTCTGTCCGTTTTAGATCAAGCTCTCCATCCTCTCCAATGACACCATCCATGGCTAACACCACTGCCGCTGAAACAGTTCGGGACTCAGCCAGAGATTGAGACAGTTTTTTAAGAATCAGCCCGTCGCCTTCTCGCTCAAGCTCCTTTTCGGTAACACCAAAAGCCTTAAGAAAAACCCGGTAACGCCAATTTTTTCGCAGAGCCGGTGAAACAAAGCAACCGCTCCCACCAGCCCCGATTCCGGCCGTATGACAATGAATATCGATAATTGGCAAGGACGTATTGGAATATGCTTCTTTTTCAGATGATAGCCAGCAGGGTATACAAAACAGTAACAGAATAAGATTTTTCACATGGCACCTCCTTTGCTCTGTAATGAGCACAGGCCATGCCAATGGATAAGGTGCCAATATTCGGAACATTATTTTTATAAATGCGATTTTACGGTGAAGTTCAGGACAACCAATGCATGATGCACAACCAAATTATGTACATCCGCCAAGGTTGTTATTGGTGCGGGACATCAGCAGCAGAAACAGCAGCATGGTCAGCAGTGCAATAACACCGGCAATGGCAAAGCCAGTAGGGTAGTCTACCCACTTGAAGGCGATCCCCATGGCAGTGGAACCGGTCATCAGCCCCAGGTAGATGCAGCTGTTATACATCCCCATGGCCAGTCCGCGCTGCTCCGTGGGGACCAGTTCAACGATCAGCGCGCTAATGGCGGTAAAGGTAAAGGCCATACCAACCCCCATTCCAACCGCATAGACCACCATCCAGGACAACAGCGTGGCCTGCCCCAGGGCTGGCAGGGCAATGGCAAGACAGAACAGACCAGCGCTAACCAGCAGACGGCGGTCAAGCCGGTCGGCAATCATACCGATCGGCACCCGTCCCACCACATTGGTAATGGCCTGGGCAGCAAACACCAGTCCCACCTGGGCAGGATCAAGGCCGTAGGATGCAGCAAAAAGCGGTAAAAAGGTCAGAAACAGGCCAAAGCCGATACAGCTGCCGGCAGTTGCCAGCAGGCAGGCGCGCAGGGGGCGATTGTGCAGCAGGGTCAGACTGGCAGCCAGGGCAGCGTGCAGTTCAGTCTTGTGACGGGGAGCGGTGCGGGGCAGTGTTAACAACGCAAGCAGCGCCATGGTTGCCAGCATGATGCCGGAGACGAAAAATACGTTACGCAGACCAACCGTCTTGGCCAGATAACCGCCGGATGCCGGTCCCAGGGTCATGGCAACATAAATAGCGGTGGTGTACCAGCCATAGGCCCGGCCGAGCCGATCAGCCGGCACAATATCTGCTACCAGCGAGAGCATGGCCGGGGCAAAGGCTGCCAGTCCGGCGCCAAACAGCAGATAGGCTGCTGCCATCTGGAGCGGAGAACTGCACTGGGTTACCAGCAGCGATGAAACAGCGGTTGCCACAATGCCGCCGATCACCGGTTTGGTCCGGCCAAGCCGGTCCACCAGCAGGCCTGCTGGAATGGATAACACACCTGCCGTCACCATGAAGGCACCGTTGATCAGCCCCACCTGGGCCGGACCGGCTCCCAGCGTTGCCGCAAACAGCGGCAGCACCGGGATACGCAGGTACGAACTGAAAAAGGTGGCTGCTCCGATCAGGCAGAGCACCAGAAACGGAGCCCTGCCATAGCTTGCTTGAGGCATACCGTTGTTACCGGTTTAGAAATGCCATCATGTAGGCTGGATAGCGTTCACCACTGGCCAGCCCACGGGGAAAGACCGCTGCAATCTCTGCCAGCTCTTCCGGCGTTATGACCACGGAACCGGCAGCAATATTTTCTTCCAGATACTTGCGACGCTTGGTGCCGGGGATCGGTACAATATCATCACCCTGAGCCAGCACCCAGGCCAGGGCCAACTGACCCGGCGTGATCCCTTTCCGTGTAGCAATCGCCTTGATCTTTGCCACCAGATCAAGGTTCTTCTGGAAGTTCTCACCCATAAAGCGGGGTGAATTACGGCGATAGTCATCGGCCGGGAAATCATCCGGACTCTTCAGTTCTCCGGTCAGAAAGCCCCGTCCCAGTGGGCTGTAAGGCACCAGACCGATTCCCAACTCACGCAGCGTGGGCAGCACCTCGTCCTCCGGGTCGCGGGTCCAGAGCGAGTATTCATTCTGCAGGGCGCTGATCGGATGAACCGCGTGGGCACGCCGGATGGTTGCCGGGCTGGCCTCTGACAGGCCGATATAGCGGATCTTACCGGCCTGAACCAGCTCTGCCATGGCGCCGATGGTCTCTTCAATCGGCACCTCGGCATCCACCCGATGCTGGTAGTAGAGATCAATGCAGTCGATCCCCAGGCGTTTTAACGACGCTTCGCAGGCTGATTTGACATACTCCGGCTTGCCGCTGATGCCGGTCACCGGTGCCCAGCCACCGTCAGCGGCTGCCTGGGCGCTGCGCAAAAGGCCGAATTTGGTGGCAATGACCACTTTGTCTCGCTTGCCTTTGATCGCTTTACCGATCAGCTCTTCATTGGTAAACGGTCCGTAGGCGTCCGAGGTGTCCAGAAAGTTCACTCCCAACTCAAAGGCACGGTGGATGGTTGCAATTGACTCTGCCTCATCCCGCTCACCATAAAAGTCCGACATCCCCATGCAGCCCAACCCCTGAGCTGAAACCGTTAATCCCTGTGTGCCAAGTTTTCTTTGTTGCATTGTTAGTATCTCCTTCAGTCTTCAGTGTCTTGCAGCAGTGCCTTTTCATCGCTATGGCTGCCTAGAAACGTTCTCGGTAGGCACCGGGACTGATGCCCAAGTGCCGATAAAAACCACGTCTGAGATGCTCTGTTGTTGAAAAGCCGCATGCCTGGGCAATGACTGCAAGCGGTTGACTGCTCCCTTCTAACAGCTGGATGGCATGTTCCAAACGGACCAGCTCCAGGTATTTTGCAGGGGTAGTGCCGGTCTCTCTCAGAAAGGTGCGGGCAAAATTTCTTGGGCTCATACAGGCGTGTTCGGCAAGCATCTCCACCGTTATTCTGTGCTGAAAGTTCTCTTCCATCCAGGCCAGCGTCATAGTTAACGATTCACCTGCTACCATCTGCGCACGTAGATGGGTGCTGAACTGGGTCTGTCCACCCGGCCGTTTCAGATACAAGACCAAACGGCGTGCCACAGCCAGAGCCAAGTGCTTGCCAAAATCATCCTCGATCAAGGCCAGGGCCAGATCCAGACCGGCGGTAGCACCAGCTGATGTGGCAATAGGACCATCTTTCACAAATATGGCATCAGGATCAACCTTGACCAGCGGGTACTCGCGGGCAAGACGTTCCGTCTCCATCCAGTGGGTGGTTGCCCGCCGTCCGTCAAGTAAGTGTGCCTCTGCAAGCATAAACGCGCCGCTGCAGATGGAAACCAGGCGACGGGCGCGATCCGGCATGCTGCGTAGCCAGGTGATCAGGGAGTAGTTTGCTACGGCACACTGCAATGCAACACGGGGGCCACCCACAACCGCCAGCGTGTCAATTGCAGTAGTGACTTCCGACCAACTATCAGCCACAAGACGTAGACCGGACGACGTGATGACCTGCCCGGCGTTCTCTGCCACAAGCGAAACACGATAAGCAGGCTGCGTACCGCCTTGTTCCAGCAGGGTACGGTTAGCCATTTCAAACGCCTCGGCAGGTGCAGTGGCATCCAGAACCTCACAACCGTCATAGATGGCAATGACGATATTTCGTGTCATTGATTGAGCTGCAGTCTGAAATTTTTCGCGCACGTTCATGTTCACCTTTTGCCACACCATCTGTCACGAAACAATGACAAGACAAACGCATTTTCTGCCAAGCCCCCATAAACATGTCAAAGCTTGCGGCTACGCGTCTCATGCAGACCAAAGGCGATCTTGGACAAAAGTGTCTGCAACTGTTTCTGCTCACCCGGGTCAAGGCAAGCGGTAATTGACTTGATCCGGGTGTAGTGCTGCGGCAGGACCTGATCCAGCAGATCCTGGCCATTAGTGGTAATCGCCACCACAAAGGCGCGCCGGTCCTGTGGATCGGTCTCCCGCGTAATCAACCCGGCCTTCAGTAACCCTTCCACCACGCCGGTCATGGTGGCGCAGGAAACACCAGTTCCCTCAGCCAGTTGCGATACCTTCAGGCCGTCGGGATTCCGCATCAACAGGATCAGGACAAAAAACTTTCGTTGGGAGAGGTTGTGGCGGGCCAGAAACTGATCCAGGTCATTCATGCAATCGCCGGAGATCCGCAGCAGACCCAGCCAGGTCTCCAGGGCAGGCACATCAAGCATGGGATAGCGTGTTGTCAGCTTGGCCAGGGCGGCTTTATCAGGCAGGTCTATAATCTCAAACATGGGAACCTCAACATTTATTTAGACGGCATATATTTAGCCAGCTAAATATATTTGTCAAGAGAGATTCAACAGGTTTTAAATTACTGCCAGTTACATTCTAATGAACTGATTTTGTCATGCAGCGTCATTGTAGCCTTGCGGCCGTCCAGCTCCAGACGTATGGCGGGGCGTTTTCCTTTTTTGGCGGCTGAGAAGGTGTAGCGATAGTTGCCAAGCAGTACCTGGGTAAGACCGGCTTCTGGATAGCGATAGATGTTTTTGTCGTCAACAGTTACGGCCAAGTCAATCACCTTGCCATTATCGTGGGTCATGATGGCAAGCAGCAGATGTTCGTCATCATCCACACAGACGCCGGTGGCGGCCTGCACCGCTGGTGCAGCAAACAGAATAACAGCAAGCAAATGTAAAACTGTTTTTGTCATGCAGAAGCTCCTGCTAAACACCGTTTAGGCATGTTCCGGCACAAACCTGATTTCGAGGTGACAGCCAACGGCTTGAGCATATTTCTTGAGGGTTGAAATGGAAGGAGAGTGCTTGCCTGCTGCTTCAAGCCTTGATATAGCGCTTTTAGTTGTGCCCATACGTTCAGCAACAGCCTCCTGAGACAAACCTACACGAGCCCTGGCTGAAAGCATTTCTTTGACGAGTGCATACTCTTCTTCCAGTTCGTCATATGCTTTCTGGAAACTTTCACGTTGTTTTGCCTTTTCGATGAAAGCAGCATGGTTATGAGCAACGGGTTTATATTGTGAATTAGCCATTTTGTACCTCCTTGACACGTTTGCGAGCAACTTTCATTTCATTCTCGGGAGTTTCCTGTGTTTTCTTGATGAATGCATGAAGGATGATGATGCGTTGACCTACAAGATAACAGTAGAAGGTTCTGCCGATACCTTCTTTCCCTTTGGGACGCAATTCAAACAAGCCCTTACCCAATGCCTTTGAATGTGGCATTTTCAGATTTGGCCCGAACTCCATCAGCAGCTCAACAAGTCTGGCATAGTCGGCAAGAATACCGTCAGGCCACTTTTCAATTTCTTCCAGAACGCGCTCATTGAAATATTCGATGGTGTAGTTCATGTGGACAAGGTTAGCAAATGTGAGAACATGTGTCAATCTATGTGGCTATAACTGTTCATCGTCAAAGCACTCCCAGGATCGCAATAGTTTTTTACTTTATCCGTTCAAGGCGATACCCTGAATGGATAATCTGTTCAACACCATGCTCATGCACCACGCGCAAGGTTTCTCCCATGCCGCGCCAAAGTCCTGCAAACACTGCTTCATCATCGGAAATCGGGCGGATAACGCTGCTGATTCTGCCACTACCAAATTCAGGCAGGGCATATTCGACCAGCAACAAACCATTATCCATCCGCAGCACAATGTCATTAACCAGCAGGGTGTCATCACCGGCATTAACGATCCGGTAGCTGCCGACACGCTGCTGCCAGGCAGCAGACAACGGTACAGGTGCCACCTTCTCACCAACAACCACCTCCTGCTCTCCATCCGATGCCTTCAGCAATTCGTGGCCGTTTACGTTTGCACGGCTGACACCATACTGGCCAAGCTCGCCCAGATTCAACGGGAACAGCCCCAAGAGCCAGTACTGAATCTGCAGCTTTTTATCCTGCCGTGGCACCAGCCGGAATGAGCGATCCATCAGCTCTGCCTTAAGATACTCGGATCCCGCAGTCAGCCTGCCCAGACCGGCCATGGTGGCGTAGCTGCCTTCATAGGTCTTCAGCTCATCCGCTGTCAGGAATTCGCCGGTGACAATTGGCTTCTTCTCTGGCTGTTTCTGGCCGGTCTTGATCTCAACCGCCAGTTTTAATGCTTCGGTGGCAATGGTGTTTACCACCTGTTGGGCGCTACCTGAGTTTGATAGGACCACAACCCCCAGCTTGACCTGGGGCAGCACCACTAACTGGGCGCGATGATACAGGGTTGCACCGCTATGATGGGCCACCGTACCGACATTTTTGATGTTGATACCACCGAGCCCATCCAGCATCCAGCCCAGACCGACCCGAAAGCCCTGGTCAAGCGCCACATCACGGTTCTGGGGACGTAACATCTCCCGCAGGGTTTCCGGCTTGATGATTCTCTGTCCGTCAAGCTCCCCTTCGGCCAGAATCATACGGATAAAACGGGTCATATCGTTTACCGATGCATTCAGACCGCCAGCGGGCATATCACGCAGGGGAGGCTCCTGCTTTTCCTCACCATTACGGTACGCCTTCGCTGCCGGAGCAACATTACCAATGGCCGGGGAAAAGGCGGAATGGTTCATGCCCAGTGGCGCCAATACCGCCTGCTGCAAATGATAACTGAACCCTTGTCCGCTTGCATTCTGAACAGCCAGCCCCAACAGCGACATCCCAAGATTTGAGTAGGAAAAGACCGTGTTGGGCGGGAATGCGGCATATTCATCCCTGATCAGTGCAGGCAAGCTGCTGATCGGCTGAGGCTGTTTGGTCCACATCCCTTTGGCATAATCAGACGGGATGCCGGAATGGTGGGTCATGATGCTGCGCAGGGTGATTGGCGCAGCATTGCTGAATCTGGAGCGGAGTGAAAAATCAGGGATGGAGGTTGTCAGCGGCGCGTCCAGCTTAAGCCTACCCTGTTCCATCAGCTGCATGGCCGCTAGGCAGGTAAACAGTTTTGAAACAGAACCGACCCGATAGACCGTATCTCCACTGGCAGGGGTTTGTGCAGCAGTATCAGCAAAACCGAACCCTTCTGACCAAACCACCTGCTGATCATCCACCAGCGCAATAGACAGCCCCTGCACGTCATTTTTAGCCATCTCCTTGCGGATCAGCCAGCTTATATGTTCTTTCAGATAGCCGTACTCACCAGGAATCAAAGCCTGTGGCCTGACTGGAGGCGTGGCGCAGCCTGCAAGCACGACTAGTAACAGGAGCACAGGCAGTAGTAAGCGTGCAATGTTCTTGAAAGGATGGCGCATCAGAATTCTCCTTAAGCTGACTTTCAAACCGATCTATGGCTTAACCGTACTTGGCGTCTGGGGACGGCCATCGCTCTGCTTCTGGGTATTGTGATTTGCCGCGCCGATTGCCATCCCTTCCATAAACCGCCAGAACCAAGGCGTTTCTGTAACCTGTTTGGCCGGTTTTTTCTCAACTGTTTCAAGCAGTGGATCAACAGCAGGCTGAGGCAGCGTAGCGGGCAATAACACAACCGGCGGTGTTGGGTTCTCAGCCTGCAGTGGTTCCTGGGCATTGCAGAACACTGCTGTCACAATCAGACCCAATACCAGTAAAAGTGCTGTTCTACGCATCGTAACCATTGCATTTCCTCCAGACAAAAAGCTGTAGAGCTATCTCTGCGGTTGAAATTTTTTGTTGAATGATATAGTAGTACAATAAAAAATTATCGTTTTACAATAAAAATTTAGGAGGTGCATCCTGCTGCCTCAACAACTGACAACAAAGAGTCGCATCATGCAGTGGATGGTTGTGCTGCTATGGCTGTTGACGCTGGTGATTGCCGTACTACGCTGGTCAGCACCGCAGATTGTTGCCTGGCTTCCTCCAACCCTGGCAACGCAGGTCGGGCCTGCAGGCCTGTCTAACGGTGTCAGGATTGCAGGTTTTCTGGTGGAACTGCTTCCGCTTGTAGCTGCCGCGTATGCCCTGGCAGCCCTGTTCCGGATCTGCAGCGCCTATGCAAGGGGAGAACTGTTCCGACGGGAAACCGGCGTTCAGTACCGCCGTTTTGGTACCGGTCTGCTACTGCTGGGTGGAGCAAACGCCCTGTACACGGCGACCCTTTCCGGATTACTGTCAATGGCAGCGCAGGGCAAGCTTTCCATTAGCGTGGGATTGAGTACGGCAGACCTGTATCTGCTGATAGTTGGCGGCGCTGTGCAGATGCTGGGGGTGGTGATGGACGAGGCGTACCGCATCCAGGACGACAACAGTCAGATTGTGTAAGGGAGCGCTATGCCGATTGTGGTGAATCTGGATATCATGCTGGCAAAGCGCAAGGTTAAATCCCGTGACCTGGCCGAGCAAATCGGCATTACCGAAGCAAACCTGTCGCTGCTGAAAAGCGGCAAGGTCAAAGGGGTACGCTTTGCCACACTGGAGGCGATCTGCCGCTATCTGGACTGTCAGCCGGGTGATCTGCTGGAATACCTGGCGGATGAGGAGTGAAAAGACCGCATGGCAGCCCCGCATTCGCTCCGGACTCCGTGGGCTGATGAGCCATAAAACAGTTACGGGCGTCTGGTTATGGACGCCCGTAGTGCTCAACGGTACAACATGTCGATCTACTTCACAAAGGTGCCGTTATGGTACTCTTCAAAGGCGATACGCAGCTCTTCGCGGCTGTTCATCACAATCGGCCCCTGCCAGGCAATCGGCTCACCCAGCGGCTTGCCAACCAGCAGCAGGAAACGCACCCCCTGCTTACCGGCACTCACCCGGATGCCCTCCCCCTGGTGCTCATACAGTACGGTTGTCTCGGGACCAAAGGAACAGCCTCGTTCCAGATCCAACCAGCCGCTACCGGCATAATCGTAGGCATAGGGATCGCGGCCCTGATCAAAATAGCCCTGACCATCCAGCAGGTAGGCCACCACGGTGTACCCATCGGCCACCGCATGTTCAAAGACGGCGTCCGGTGGCAGGCGTACATCCAGCAGTTCCGGGTCGGCCAGGATATCCTGCACCGGTCCCTGCACACCAGCTACCTTTCCTGCGATCACCTTGACCGAGGCGCCATTCTCCAGGGTTACTTCAGGGATACTGGCAGCCGGAACATCGCGGTAACGGGGAGCAATCATCTTCTGGCTGGCCGGCAGGTTGGTCCAGAACTGGAAGCCCCACATGGTACCGCTGGGGCTTAACTTCGGCATCTCCTGGTGGATAATGCCGCTGCCGGCGGTCATCCACTGCACATCGCCGGCGCCGATTACTCCGCTGTTGCCCATGCTGTCGCCATGTTCCACCCGCCCTTCAAGGATGTAGGTGATGGTCTCAATCCCCCGGTGGGGGTGCCAGGGAAAACCGGCCAGATATTCGTCCGGGTTGTTTGTATGGAAATCATCCAGCATCAGGAACGGGTCGAACAGCGGCAGTTGATGGTAGCCAAAGGCCCGCTTGAGGTGGACACCAGCCCCCTCAATAGTGGGAATACTTTTAAACACCTTACTAATCATACGTGGTTGCATGGCCGCACCTCGCTCTGGAGTACGTTTACCTGACAGGATAATCAGTATACCCAGCTTCCCCCGGTGAATAGAAGGTAGCCTGATCCGGGACAGCCAGCTCTTTTCCACTTTGCAGGCGTGCCACCAGATCCGGGTTGGCAATGAAGGGACGGCCAAAGGCGATCAGATCTGCTGCACCACTCTGCAGATCAGCCTCAGCCCGTTCAGCATCATACCCGCCGGAAAGGATCACGGTAGCGCCACCGCTGGCCCGGAAGGCCTGACAGATGGCCTGCACAGTGGCTGGTTCCGGCTTGGGTGCCCCCATGGCAGAGTGATCCACCAGATGCAGGTAGCTCAATCCCAGTCCACCAAGCGCTGCAGCCAGTGCGACATACTGATCGACAATGCCGTCGTAGTCGCCACTCATTTCGTTAAAGACACCATAGGGTGAGAGCCGGATACCAACACGATCAGCCCCGATTTCAGCGATCACCGCAGCAGCAACATCCAGGGCAAACCGGTTGCGGCGCGCTGCATCGCCGCCATATTCATCACTGCGCTGATTTGCCCCAGGGTCCAGAAACTGGTTGATTAGATAGCCGTTGGCGCCATGCACCTCAACCCCATCCAGCCCGGCAGCAACAGCATTTTTTGCTGCCAGGGCATACTCAGCAATGGCCTGCTCAATATCCTTTAGCGTCATCTCCCGCGGCTGGTCATAGGGCTGTTCCCCCTGGCTGTCGGTCCAGATCTTACCGCCCAAAGCAACTGCCGAAGGAGCCACCAGCTCTGCTCCTGCTGGCAGGTTAAGCGTGCTTCCCACCCGGCCGCAATGCATCAGCTGCATGAAGATCCGGGCACCACCCCTATGGACCGTATAAGCTATCTGCTGCCAGCCTGCAGTCTGTTCCGCTGAAAATGCACCCGGTATCCGGGCATAGCCAAGTCCGTTAGGGGATGGCGAGGTTCCTTCAGTGATGATCAGGCCAGCACCTGAACGCTGGCTGTAATATTCAACCATCAGGCTGTTTGGCAGATTATTGGTGGCCCGCGAACGGGTCATGGGTGACATGACAACACGGTTCTGCAGCTTGACAGCACCAATGGTACAGGTTGAAAAAAGTTTCATGGTCGTGCTCCTTCCCTGTTTTGTTCTTAATCATTATACTCTGAAATAGCATTACAACAATTGGAATATGCAGCGGCAGTACACTCCATAATGACCTATCCTGTCATAGGGATATGGTATGCTACTACAATGTAATTTTTGGGGAGATTTGGTGTGGCAGCAGACCTGATGGACAAGCTGAAGATACTGGCAGACGGGGCAAAGTACGATGTCTCCTGCTCATCCAGCGGCAGCTCCCGCAGCAACAGCGGGGGAATCGGCTCGGCTGCCTCCTGCGGTATCTGCCATACCTGGACCAGTGACGGCCGCTGCGTCTCCCTGCTCAAGATCCTGATGACCAACGCCTGCATCTATGACTGCGCCTACTGCGTCAACCGCCGCAGTAACGACACGCCGCGGGTGGCGCTTTCACCGGCAGAGGTGGCAGAGCTGACCATCGGCTTCTACCGCCGCAACTACATTGAAGGGCTGTTTTTAAGTACCGGCGTGGTCCGTTCACCGGATTACACCATGGAGCTGCTAATCCAGGCGGTACGCACCCTGCGGGAAGAGTATCGCTTTAACGGCTATATCCACCTGAAACTGGTGCCAGGGGCTGATCCGCTGCTGGTGCAGCAAGCCGGACACTGGGCAGACCGGGTCAGCGTCAATCTGGAGCTGCCCACCAGCAGCAGCCTGCAGTTGCTGGCACCGGACAAGAGCCGCGATGCGGTGGTGCAACCGATGCGACAGGTCAACCAGTTGATCACCATCAACCGGGCCGAGCGGAAGCAGTCCCGCAAGGTACCCCGTTTTGCACCGGCCGGTCAGAGCACCCAGTTGATTGTGGGGGCCTCCAACGAAAGCGACCACCAGATTGTGAAGCTGTCGGAACAGTTGTACCAGCGCATGGAACTGAAGCGGGTCTACTATTCCGCCTTTATTCCGGTCAATCAGGACACCCGTTTGCCTGCCCGTCCCGTGGCACCACTGAAGCGGGAACACCGCCTGTATCAGGCAGACTGGCTGCTGCGTTATTACGGTTTTTCTGCGGATGAACTACTGGATGAGGCGCGTCCCAATCTGGATAGCGAGCTTGATCCCAAGACCGGCTGGGCCTTGCGCCATATTGAGCTGTTTCCGGTGGAGATCAACCGGGCCAGTTATGAAGAGCTGCTGCGGGTGCCGGGGGTGGGGGTGCTGTCTGCCCAGCGGATTATCCGGGCCCGGCGGCAGGGGCATCTGGGACTGGATGATCTGGTACGGCTGGGGGTGGTTATGAAGCGGGCCCGCTATTTTGTCACGGCCCGCGGCAGATCGCTGGAAGCTGCGGCACTGGACAGCAGCAGCCTGCGCAGCCGTCTGATCGACAAAACAACGGGCCGGAAGCCGCAGCAGTTAAGCCTTGATTTCAGCAGTCCGGTTGATGATGAGACCCGCAGCCTGATTACGGGGCAATTATGATCATTAAAATGAAAGTGACTCACGCGGAGCCGCGAAGTTCGCGGAGAAGATCACATAGCTACCGAAAAGCAAGGCATTACCCTGCAGGTGAACCGGCAATGAGCTCTAACTACATGATGTCACTCTTCGCGCCTCCGTGCCTCCGCGTGCAACAGTTCTTTTCAGTATGACACCTGCAAGCTACACCTATGATGGTACGCTGGCCGGGTTACTGACCCTCTATGCCTATCTGCTGGCAGAGCCTGCAGAGGTAGAGCGGATCAGCGCGGTTGTTGCTGACCAGCAAAACCTGTTTACCGCTGAAGTCAGCATAGCCACTGATCAGGCTGCTGCGGAGGAGTTCTGGCAACGCCTGACCAAACGTCTCTCCGACAATGCACTCAAACTGCTGCGGCGTTGCCTGCTGGCTGATCATCCCCAACAGGAACTGCTGATCTACCACTTTCTTCTGCTGGAAGGCGAACAGGGCAAGAAAATTGACGGGATGCTGGCCCATCCGTGGGTAGCACAGGTCTGGAAACTGTCCCAGCAGGTGGCTCGGGAGGCGCACCGTTATCTGGGTTTTGTCCGTTTTCAGCAGGTGCAGGGGGGGCTGTACTACGCTGCAATCAGGCCGGATCACCGGATCCTGTTACTGATTGGCCAGCACTTTGCCGATCGGTTCGCTGATCAGCAGTGGATTATCCATGATCAGCACCATGGCGAGGCAATTCTGTACGATGCTGAAAAAAAAGAATGGCTACTACTGCCGATGAAACTACATGCACAGCCGGAAGCAACCCCGCAGGAGACGCAGTTTCAGCAGCTCTGGCGCTGCTACTTCAGCACCCTGGCCATACCGGAGCGAACCAATCTGAAACTACAACAAGGTAAAGTACCTTTGAAGACGCGAAGCTGCCTGACGGAGTTTACGGTGTAAGGATGGCGTTCATGTGGGCCCGCAGATCGTAACTGGCCGGCAGAGAGCCGCAATACAGCGTGGTCTTGTATTTTTCGCAGTACATGTGACGCTGCTGTTTGTCTCCGGTAACCACATCCTTGATGCTGTACTGAATCCATAATCCCTGGCCATCCGGGAACTGCTGCGCTTTTAAAAGCACTTTAGCCGGATAAGCACCATCTGCATCCGGTGTGGTCATGATGTTATGTCCGGCAACAAATGGTGTCGGATGATACTTCACAATTCCAGCAGTTTTGGGCTCAATGGAAATTTCTGAAAACACGGTCTTCTTGCCCAACTGCTTCCGCTTCTCCTTCATCTTGCTGATGGCGATGCTCTCGTTTTCACATCCGGTAACCACAATCTCATGCACGGCATGTACCACCGCAGTATAGGCAGCAGGCAGCGAGGAATCGACCGGTGAGCCGAGGCAGACACAGGCGGGCAGGGCTATAAAACGTACAAAATCTTTTTTCATGGGGATATGCCGGAAGGCTGAAGAGTCCTTGTGATTGGTCTGCCAAATAATTTATTGGTCATTTTTAACAGAAAACAGCTGATTGTCAAATGCAGCAGGCTGCCCAGCAGCCAACTGCGCCGGAAGACACAGTTATCAACGCAACAAACTGATCAGAATCGGCAGTAACAGGGCAGTAAGCAAGCCATTCAAGGCCATCGCCAAGGCAGAAAAAGCCCCGGCTGTGCGGCTTTTCTGCATGGCATGGGCGGTGCCGATCCCGTGGGAGGCAACCCCGAAGGCCATGCCGCGGGCCGTATCGTCATGCACCCGCATCCAGTTCAGCACCAGATCGCCGATCACGGTACCGGTAATGCCGGTCAGCACCACTGCCACCGCCGTCAGAGACGGCAGGCCGCCAATCTGCTCACTGATCCCCATCGCTATCGGAGTCGTCACCGATTTGGGTGCCAGGGTCAAGAGCAGTACCCGTTCTCCCCCCAGCAGCCAGGCGATCCCCACCGCACTGACAATGGCAGCCAGTGAGCCGAGCAGCAGCGTAATCGCAATCGGCCTGAAGGTCTTGCGGATCATGGCTACCTCGCGGTAGAGCGGTATTGCCAACGCTACGGTGGCCGGCCCCAGCAGAAAGTGGATAAACTGGGCACCCTTGAAATAGGTTTGGTACGGTGTGTTGCTGAGCTTGAGCAGAAGTACCAGTATCAGCACGGCAATCAGGACCGGGTTGAAGATCGGACTGCAGCCCAGCCGTCGGAACAGCCAGCTCCCCAGTTGATAGGCGATCAGAGTCACAGCCAGCCAGAGCAACGGCGTGGTGGAGAGGTAGACCCACAGTTGCGAGACATCGCCGGTCATGGTGTCCCTCCTTCATTCTGCTGATTATGACGGTTGGCCCGTTGCATGACCTGACCGGTCACCGCAATGGTCACCGCCGTGCCGATCAGAATCGCGCCGCCAAGCGGCAGCCAGGAACGGACCAGCAGATCCAGGTTGGTAATTACCCCCACCCCGGCCGGCACAAATAACAACGCCAGATAACGGTGCAGGGAATTTGCCGCACCTTCCAGCTCAGACGGTAAGTTCTGCTTGAGCAGCAGGCCGCAGAACAGGAGCAGCATGCCGATTACCGGCCCCGGCACCGGTAGCCCGGTCAGTCGGGTAATGATCTCCCCAAGCAGTTGGCAAACCAGAATAATGGTCAACGAACCGAGCATTATGGACACCTCCGCAATTGCATTTAATCCTAAAAACGGCAGTTACTATCCACGAAGGACACGAAGTTTCACGAAAATTCAGCAGGTTACATGAAGTAAAAGATTCAGCCTGAAGGTTGTTTATGTCTCGGTCGGAACAATCTGCTTTCTTGGTGTTTCTTCGTGTACTTAGTGGACAATCGCTTTTCTGGGTTTATTCCAATACCAGCAGCCCGACCGTACCGTGTACCACCAGCTTGTCTTCCTGATTGGTCACCTCAACCCTGACGCTGGCAGTGCGACGCCCAAGGTGCAGCAGCTCGGAGCGGGCCGTCAGCAGATCCCCCACTGCGGCAGGGCGGATATAGTTGACCTGCAGGCTGGTGGTGGTGCAGGTCACCCCGGAGGGGAGCAAGGGGCGGGGGAAAAACGAGGCAGTATCCACCAGCGTGGCCAGCAGACCACCGTGAGCACCGCCAAAGTAGTTGCGGTGGCGTTCGTCAACGGTTACGCACATAACCGCATGGCGCTCGCCGATCTCCTGCAGTTGAATCCCCAGGGTCTTCAGCAGAGAGATGTTGTTGATTGATTCCGGAGTGGCTGGTTCAATGGACATGGCAGCACCTCAAGCAGTGATGGAGCGCATCATACCCCGCAACCTGCGGCTGTTCCAGCAGATTTATCAGCAGCGCCTGATGGCCCCAAAGGCCGCAAAGCAGGCATTTTTGTGCAGCAGCTCCACCTGGCTGAACCCGACCCGGCGCAGCAGTTCAAGCTGGAAGGTGACCGGCTGGGGCGAATCCTCTTTGGCAATGTAGGCCAGCACTTTGTCACGATAGGCCTCGCCACCCAGCTCACAAAGATACATGCTGTAGCGTTGCTCCATCAGGTGCTGCACCGCTGCGGTCTCCTGGGCCACCAGATCAGTGATCCAGACACTCCCCCCCGGCGCGGTCAAGCAATAGATCTTGGCAAAGGCCCGCTCCCAATCCTGCTCATCCCGCAGGTGGTGCAGCACTGCTGCGGCCAGGATCACGTCATAGCCTGCCTCAGGCAGCTCGATCTCACGGAAATCCCCCTGAAAGGTCTGCACCGTGGCACTGGTGGCTGCCTGCACCCGCTCTTTGGCCCGCTGCAGCATGGGCAGGCTCAGGTCCAGCAGGTCACACGCAACAGGCTGTGCTGCGTCCTGCAGCAGCTTGAGGGTGTTGTTACCGGCACCGCAGCCGATATCCAGCACCCTGCGGATCTTCGGCGTACAAGCAAGGGCCGCCCTGGTGATCAGCTCCATGGCCAGAGGTGCATCCATGGTGCACTCTGGCCGGTCTCCAGGTTGGCAAAGCGCTCCACATCCCCATCAAAGCGCTGGCGGATCTCCTCAATGCTTGATTTGTGTAACCAATCCATCATGCTGCTCCTTTGCTGCCTACGAACACACTGATCGGCACGCTGTAGACCACCGCACCATCCTGATAGCGGGCCTTGATGCCCAGGTTGTTGATACCGATATCCTCAGTCACCATCTGTCGTATCCGCTCCTCATCCCCTGGCTTGGGGAACGAGGCACGCAATTGCGCCTCCAGTTCCAGCTCCACGTTGTAGCTGGCCTGTCGGCAGTCATGCAGGCCGCTATTCAGGAACAGGGCGCTGAACTCCGCAGTAGTCAGGGCATGGGTATGGGAGGGGTCACGCAACAGCTCCAGATAGTCATAGGCAGCCGCCTTTTCCGCTGGCAGCGCTACATCCGCCACCAACACTTGGCCGCCCGGTTTGCAGACCCGGATCATCTCTGCCAGGGTCTGTTGCGGGTCAAGCAGGTGATGAAAGCTGTAGCGGGTAATCACCAGTGAAAAACTGTCATCAGCATAGGGCAGGGCCTGCACATCCCCCAACTGCCAGACCAGGTTCGTCAGTCCCTGCTCCTGCTGGCGCTTGGCAGCCTGCTCCAGCATAGCCGGGGTCAGGTCCATGCCAGTCACCTGCCCGGCCTGACGGGCAAAGGCGCAGGCCAGCAGACCAGGGCCGCAGGCCAGATCAAGTACGGTATCCTCAGCCGTTGGCCGGGTCAGCTCAAGCAGCAGGTTAAGAGAATCCAGATGACCGGGCAGTTGGGCAAACGGGATGGCCTGCTGGGTAAACTGCTCTACGATCCGTTCATGATGGCTTGCAGACATGACAACACCTCCTGAGAAAGTACAATAAACAATACCTTGCACCCGCCTGACAATCTTTCTATAGTATGCCAATGACTATCGCAAAACTGACAAGAATGGCGCCGGTAATGCTGGGGTACCGCTTGGACCCCAACCTGCCGATCATTCCGCTCTCCCTGGAGGTCAGCCCGCAGCAGTTGCAGGCCCAGCAGGTGGGCTGCGCTGCAGTTCATGCCCACCCGCGCGGCCAGTTGATCTATGCCAGCAGCGGCGTGATGAGGGTAATCTGCGGCCGCGACATCTGGGTGGTGCCCCCTTCCCAGGCGGTCTGGGTGCCACCGGAGCAGGAACACGAGGTCTATTTTCCCGGTGAGGTGGGCATGCGCAACCTGTTCATTGATCCCAGTGCCACAGACGGCTTGGCACTGCAATGCACGGTCGTGAAGGTGTCACCATTACTGCGGGAACTGATTCTGAAGGCGGTGCAGATCGGCGAGAACTACCAGCCGGACAGTGCGGGCTGGCGCCTGATGCAGGTCTTGCTGGATGAACTGCGCCAGGCAGAGCCGACCCCGTTGCACCTGCCCATGGCGCGGGATGAACGGGTCATGCGGGTGATTGAGGCGCTGCTGCACAACCCTGAAGATTGTCGGGGGCTGGAGCAGTGGAGCAGCCTGGCCGGGGCCAGCAGCCGCACCCTGGCTCGGCTGTTTGTGGCCGAGACCGGCCTGACCTTTGGCCAGTGGCGCAAGCGGCTGGTACTGCAAGAGGCGATCAAGCGGCTGGACCAGGGCCAGCCGGTCACCAGAATTGCCTTTGACCTGGGCTACCAGAGCCTGAGCGCCTTTATCGAGATGTTCCGCAAGGAACTGGGGGCCTCGCCGCGCCAGTATGCCCGGCAGCGGGGTGACGTCTAGCTTCGGCTTGTGTACGCATAACGTGTGTGACGTCACTTCTTGCAAGAACTGTTCTTGCCAAGTACGATATACGAGCCGGTTTGTCTGCAAGTGTTTTCCTGCATTCAGATAGACTACGATATAGATATGAAAGGAAATCCGGCATGCCCTGCGTGAATATTAAAATTTCCCGGGAAGGCGCAACTCTGTTGCTGGTGGATGTGCTGGGTAAGAATCCAGCCACTACAATTAGTGGTGATTGATGAGGTGGATACGGATAACTGGGGAGTTGCTGGTAAGAGCATTACAGTGCACCGTAAGGCTGGAAAGTAGTATATATCGTCAAGTCATGCAGGCTATTTCTGTTCAAGGAGATCTGTCTATGAAGGTAACTATCGGCTTCACACTCTGTATCCTGTGCGCATTGGCCTCAGCAAGTTCTGCAGCCAGCCTGTCTGATAAATCCTCAGCAGTGCCAAGGCGTATGGAAGTATTTGACGATGCAGTAACTATACAGGGTCTTAAGGAAGCGTTGCTGCTATGCACGGAACAGGCTGTTTTTCAAGCAGCAAGGGTTGACGGGTATTATGGAAACCCGGTTATCAAGATCCAGATGCCGAACAATCTGCGGCAGGCTGAAGTTTTTTTGAGATCCGTAGGCTCAGGGCTGCAGGTAGATGGACTTGTGTTGAGCATGAACAGGGCTGCTGAGCGAGCTGCGCAGCAGGTAATACCGCTCTTTGGCAGCGTTATTAAACAGATGACGTTTGATAATGCCGGCCAGATCGCACATGGAGACAGTTCCGCAGCAACCCGTTTTCTTGAGAGAAAATACCGGCAACAGCTGTTTGACCTGTATAAGCCACGTATGAAGGCAGCCATGGATCAAACTGGTACGCTACAGCGCTATAACAGCTTCCTCTCGTTATGCGCACGAATGCCGCAGGCTTCTCAAGTCAGGAGTCATGAACTGGATTTTGAGGGGTATCTTACCAACAAAGCACTTGACGGTATCTTTCTTTTACTTGCTGAGTCAGAAAAGAGAATCAGGCTGGATCCAGCTGGCCAGACAACGCCGACGCTGCGTAAGGTCTTTGGAGGAGGCCGGTGAATGTCATGGTTGGGGCTGTAGTTGACTGGCGTAGCACAAGGTCATGACAGAACAGATACTAAAGGCTGCTATGATGGATCACCTATTACAGCTTACCATCAACTGCGCAACAGCAGCAGATGCACCGGCTATCCTGGCCTTACAGCAGGCAGCCTACCAGAGTGAGGCTGAGCTGTACCAGGACTGGTCCATTCCGCCCTTAACCCAGAGCCTGCCGGAGCTGCAGCAGGAGATTGCAACCATCACCGTGCTGAAGGCCTGTCAGGGCACAGGTCTGGTCGGTTCGGTCAGGGCAGTGCTACGGGAAGACAACAGTGTGGCAATCGGCCGTCTGATTGTGGACCCTGCTCTGCAGGGGCAGGGGATCGGCAGTTGTCTGATGGCTGCCATTGAGGCGGCCTTTCCAACAGCGGCCCGTTTTGAGCTGTTTACCGGCAGCCTGAGTCTTCGTAATATCAGCCTGTATGAACGGTTGGGCTACACGGTATATGCCCGCAAACAGCTTTCACCACAGGTGGAACTGGTGTTTCTGGAAAAGCCGACCAGCACCCTGCAAGAAAAGTAACCTTGCAACGTATCTACGTATTTTGCATCAAGCGTAAAAGCGCCTGACTAGCCGTCAGTTTTCCTGTTCTGTATTCCAGACAGTGGTCACCGCACCGGCCAGAGCCATAACCGTCATCAGCGCCAACGCGCCGGAATCACCCCAGCGGTGGGCAACAAAGCTGGTTACAGCACCTGCAATCAGCGTTAGCAGACCAGCCAGGGTGTTAGACATGGCAACGTACATGGCCCGGTTAGGGCCGCCAAAATCCACCACCCAGGTTTTACGGCCAATCTGGATGCCGGTATGCGCAGCAACCAGAACACCGTAGAGCAGGCCGTAGGTCCAGATCGAGCGGGTCCACCCTCCCTGCAGGAACGGCAGAAACAAGGCTGCGGCAGTAGCCAGCCCGGCAAGAGCCCCGCCCGCGGCCATAACATGGCTGCTGGAGCGGTCAGACCAGCGGCCCCAGGCTGGACTGGTCAGCAGCACCACCAGATTGGAGATGATCAGCAACAGTCCCAGGCTGGTCATATCAGCGCTACTCTGCTTCCGGGCCAGCACCACCAGATAGGGTAGCGACAGCACACTGCCCAGCAGCAGACCACGGGTTAGGTTAAATTTAAGAAAGACTCGGTCTGTAGAGAGCAGCCCAAAACCTTCCAGTATGGCCCTGCCAGTGTTGACCTCCTCTTCCGTAGCACCCGGTTTCTCACGGATTGCCAGCGCCAAAGCCGCATTAATCCACCATCCGGCAACGGCCACCAGCAGTAACAGCGCCAGCAGGCTCCGTTCCGGGCTCTTGCCCAACAACGGCAGAAGCAGGCCGATTACCAGCGCAATCACACTTGACGCGCTCTCGCTCCAGCCCATGAGCGCCCCTCGACGTGACTTGGCAATGGTCTTGCCCAGCACATCCTTGGTTGCGATTGAGCTGACACCCCGCCCCAGGGCAAGCAGCAACAACAGGCCAAGCACCCCCCAAGTGCTTGCCGGGCCAGAGCCCAACAGGGCAATAGCTGCCATCCCCAATGCCGACAGCCCCTGCACAAAACCACCAAAGGCCCAGGCATACTTGCGCAGCGGTAGATGTCGCAACCACGCGGCAATCAGCAGTTGCGGCACCAGCGTACCAGCCTCACGGATCGGCAGCAGCCATGCCACAGCAGCGCCGCCACCCCCAAGATGGGACAGCAGCCAGGGCAGCACCAGACGTGGGCTGGCAACTTCATCTGAGAGCTTACTCCCCACGGAAGCCAGCAGTTGACGGAAAAAGTTACCCGGTTGATCTTTGCAGGCGCTCTCCGGTATCTCTTTGCACAGCCCCGCATCATCACCACCGGTAAGCAACAGGAATACTCTGGTGATACGATCAGGCTCGTTTTTGAGTGCTGGTATCTGATGATCTGCTAGCATGAAATTCCAGATAACTTACCGCAGGGCATGGGACGTTTCATCTGCCTTGATAAACCCTAGCTGCCGGAAGATTGCCTCAACCCTGGCACTGTCTTCCACGGTAAAGCCGATGTTGATCCACTGAGTTTTCAGGTTGGCAATGAAGATTTTATCACGCCTGGGCCGGTTATAATCTGCCGGAAACCAGGTCTTGATGTTACCGGTACCGTGTAGCCGCCACTTGCCGTTCCAGATGGTCGGCTCACAAACCGTAATACTGGCGATATCCGCCAGACGGACCGTCTTGGGGGTATGCCGGGGAAAATAGTAATCAGTAAAGACGATCTCATCCGCAGTTATGGTAATCAGACTATCGTGATAGGTTAGATTGTTGGTCATGGACTGATGACGGATGCAGCCTTGCTCTGCTTGCAAGACTCTTTTACTCGCTTAAAAAAACGTATCAGCACCGGCACAACAAGCATGGCAGCAAGTACGATCAACATAGTTGTGTTTGGATTGCGGATGTACGCATTCAGGCGCAGCGTTGTGATAGCAATAACGGCAAAATAGAGCATGTCCCCAGCAATGGCAAAGGCCCAGCCCGCAATAAAACCATGTCCTGCAGCCAATGCCGTGGCACGCCCGGTCATGGGATCAACACCAAAGGCGATCATCACCAGTGCAAATGGGCCTGCACCAGTGCCGCTGAAATGCGCTGCACTGCGCGCCATTGCCATCTTGAAAGCTGTCCTGAAACGGGCAAAAAACGTGGTTTTTCCAAACAATGTGGAGATAAACCGCAGGACCGGTTCAAAGGCAATGGCCAGCACCAGATCGGAAATCAGGTAGATCCCGGCGGTGATGGGCCAAGTCAGGCCTTTTGCCTGGGCAAGCATAACTCCAGCCGGGATTCCACCGCCAACCGGGATAATAAACAGCTTCAGGACACCAAACATGGCGGAGGTGGACTGGATCATGGTCTGCATATCCCTGGCTGCACAGCCTTACACCCCGTAATGGGCAAAGGCCTTGATCACCTTGCCGTCTGGCCCAAAATGAAAGACCTCAGCAGCCAGTCTATCCAGTGCGCCGCGATAGTACAGGGTGATGCTGTTCACCCCGGCAAGTACCGTGATCAGCTCAAACTGCAGGTCGGGCAGTAGTTGCAAGGCCTGGCTCCAGTAGGCGCCCACTGCCTGTTTACCCTGCAGCATGCCGGACGGTTCCCCCACAATCTGGGCGATCACCGGCGAGTGCATCTCAAAGTCATCGGCATAGTGGCTGAGCACCTGTTCCAGATCGTGGTTGTTCCAGGCTTCGATCCATTCATTGGCAAAGCTGTGCGCAAAGGCCTGATCAATCATTGCTGCCCTCCGTTACTAAATTATTCCCTTCAGCTTCATCGCCTCCATCACCATCTGCTGGCGATAGGCGCCCTCTGCTGGTTTGGTTATAGCCATGTTCAGGGCAAAAAACCAGACATCCGTTCCGGTTTCCAGATAGCCCACATACCAGCCGATTTGTGGCGTGTCCTTTTCTCCGTAACCTGCCCAGCCGGTCTTGGCGTACAGGCGATAACCGGGCTTTTCCTCCATCAGCATGATCCGGCGCAATGCGTCATAGGATGCGGCCTTGAACGGCAGTTCATGCTTGTAGAGCTTTTTTAAAAACGCAATCTGCTGTTGCGCGCTGATCCGCAGGTCACCGGACAGCCAGAACGTGGTTAGCTCCGGCTGCGGCAGGGCATTGCCGTAGTCGATCTTTTTCAGCCATGCCTGATACTGTTTCAAGCCGATCCGTTGCGCCAGCTCCTGATAACACCAGACGCAGGAGTTTTTGAAGGCACTTGCCAGGGTCTGATCCCGGTTGCAGGCTGCAAGCCCCTTGTCTGTGCCATCCCATTTCAGTAATTCCTTTTCAGTTGTTACCCCTTCATCAAGCGCAATCAGGGTGTTGGGAATTTTGAAGGTGGAGGCAGGCAAAAGCGGCGTGCTGGCACGGGCCTCGTTATGGAAATAGCTGCGGGAGCCATCGCGGTTTGTCAGCACCAAAGTACCCTGTACAGCACGGGTACTGAACAGTTTGGCAAGTGCGGCATCTTCGGCCCTGGCAGGGGTTACAACACAAAGCATCAGCAACAGCACTGCGTACAGGTGTACATGAGGCATGATGTGGAATCCTTTACGTATGGCATGAGCAGCAGGTTACTTTAGCATCCATGACGCCTTGCTTTCCAGCCGCTTACCGTCCTCCAGCGTGGCCTGGCTGAGGCTACCTGCCTCGGCCTGGATGCAGATGAAATACAGGTCTTCATCACCAGCCTTCCAGCCCCGCTCCCCTTCCGGTGCCACCCGGATCAGGCTGCCCTCCTGGATCGGGAATTCATCACCATCAACATAAAACATGCCGTTGCCCCGCAGCACGATGTACAGCTCTTCGTTCTTCTTGTGGCTATGGATGAACGGCATGAATTTACCAGCTGGCAGGCGGTTGAGGGAGACCTCGCAGCCGGTCAGGCCCAGCTCCTTGCCGATAAAGTATTTGCCGTGAAAGCCCATGAAATCCTTGTTCAGCAGCTCCTCAAGCGGTCCGATATGTTCTGCGCTGTAGTTATTTGCCTTGGTGGTCATCGCATGTTCCTTTCAATTGCAGATTGGGTTGAGCAGCGTGGCAGGCACATTCGCCTCACACGGGATCTTGACCTGGCACAGACCACAAGGGGTGGCACCGGTGCCGTAGGTTGCGGTTGCATAGGGGGCGGTTGTCCCACGGATGTAGGTAAAACAGGCCTGTTTATCATGGCCCGTAGCGGTTGTGATGGCATCGACCGGGCAGCGTTTGGCGCAGGCGCCGCAGGTGCCTTTGGCGTACCAGAGACACCAGGCATGGTGGTCATCACCGTATACTCGTGGTGTAACCGGCAGGTTGATGCGCACAACCACCGAGCCGAATCGCACAGCCTTGCCCCAGCGGGTGATCAAGGCATCTGAAAGGCCAAAGGTGCCGTGTCCGGCCACAAAGGCAACATGCCGCTCTGACCAGTTGGAGGCCAGGCCGAAACGTTCTGACTGGCGGTAGGCAAAGCCGGGTAACCGTTCCGGCGCCACAGCAGGGTAGCCGGCCTGTGTCAGGCTGTCTGCCAGATGCAGCCGCAATGCACAGTTGAACTCTTCGCCATGAAAGCGTGAACGGGCCCAGCGCTCTGCCGGTACGCTGGTTTCCTGGCGCTGATCAGCGCGGGTTTCCGGTGTCTGCGGCAAGAGGTAGCTGATCACCCGCAACTCTTCAGCAGCAGCCGGCGCTTCAGGAAATGCCAGGGTATAGGCCTCTTGCGGGGTCCAGAGGAAAGGGCCGATCAGCTCTTTGATGCGGAGAAACAGCGGGTCGTCTCCCCGCGCTATCGCCACCTGTGGTTCTTGCCAGGCCTTTTCATTGGTTGCAAGGTGCAGGCTGTTGCTGGGGTCAGAGGCCCAGAAGCTGCGAATGAAGTTTTCGATGTGCATGACAGAATCCATAGATCCCTCTCACCATCTAGCTGATCGCACCGTCCATCCTGCTCAGGACAGCATCCGGCGCGCCACCGCCTCCGCCTGCTGCAGTATATGGTCAGGCACGGCATCCACAGAGGCTGGCCCGATGCCACAGACTCGAATCAGGCTGGTCTCCGTAAAGCCCATCCATTTCAGGAAAAAGTCATAACGGGGGAAGATATCAGCAAACATACTCTCTTCAGGTTGTCCCTGGGTCTGGATAAAGACCAGTTTCTTGGGAGAAAGCCGACTTGGCTGCGGGTTGGTCAGGTAGTCCGGCACCAGATAGGAGTAGCTACGGTCTATGAACCCCTTAAGCTGCATGGTGAGGTCGCCGTAATAGACCGGCGAGGCCAACACCACCAGATCAGCAGCCTGCACCGCTGCCAGAACTTCAGTCAGGCCGTCATTCAGTACGCAGTCTTCCCGTCCGGTCTTGCAGGCATAGCAGGCCTGACAGCCACGATAAATCAGACGGTTCAGTTCAAAGGTCTGGGTTTCAGCCCCCAGCCCTGCGGCTGTTTGCATAAAATGTCCGGCAATAGTGGCGCTGTTGCCGTTGGTGCGGGGACTGCCCAGCAGACTGACAATCTTCATGGTATTCCTCCGATATGTAGTGAGTAGTTCTACGGCAGCGAAATAACCGTACGCCCCCGCATCTTGCCCTGCAGGATAGCCTGCAGTTTCTCTTCAAGATTCTCCAGCGTTACCTCGTTTGCAACGGTTGCCAGATGCTCCGGGCGCCATGCTCCGGCAAGCCGTTCCCAGGCCTGCAGACGTGGTCCCATCGGGCAGTTGACGGAATCAATACCGATCAGGCTGACACCGCGTAAGATAAAGGGATAGATATTCATGGCCAGATCGGTGGATCCTACGAGCCCGCAACAGGTCACCGCCCCGCCGTAGCGGGTTGATTTCAGTGCCGCCACCAGCATCTCACCACCAACCACATCCACCACACCGGCCCAGCGTTCTTTCAACATGGGACGATCGACCCCTTCAGTGAGCTGTTCACGGGTGATCACCTCTGACGCCCCCAAGGTATGCAGATAGGCTGCATCGCTATTCTTGCCGGTGGCTGCCACCACCCGATAGCCCGCCCTGGCAAGGATGGCAACCGCAATACTACCCACTCCGCCGGTGGCGCCGGTAACCAGCACGTCACCAGTACCGGGCTTGACACCGGCCTGCTCCAGTTTCAGCACCGACAGCGCTGCCGTGAACCCGGCGGTACCGATTATCATACTCTCACGTAGATCAAGGCCGGCAGGTAATGGCACCGCCCATTCAGAGGGGATGCGGATGTATCCGCCCCAACCACCGTCGGTCTCCATCCCCAGATCATAACCGGTGATCAGTACCTGCTGACCCGGTGTAAATGTGCCGTTTGCACATGAAACCACCTCGCCGGCCGCATCAATGCCCGGTGTATGGGGAAACTGACGGGTCACGCCGGGATGGCCGGTGGCAGACAGGGCATCCTTGTAGTTAAGCGAGGAGTAACGCACCCGCACCAGCAGATCACCGGGAGGCAGCTCTGCAATGGTTCGCTCCTGAATAGTCCGTGTGAACTGTTTGTCTTCGCCTTTTGTTACAACCAGGGCCTTGAAGGTTGTATGTGCGTCCATAGCTATGCTCCTCCTTGTAAAACTAGACCGGTCGTCTAGTTTTTGGCTAAATTTTTTTAGCGCAGGGTAACCTTAAAAAGCACCTCAATAAAATCCTGCAGCGGTTTCGGCGACTTCATCACTTTGGCCCGCAGAATTGCCCCTTCCCAACCGGACAGGACAAAAGAGGCCAATGGCTCGGCATCAAGGCGGCTGTCCAACTCTTTCGCAACCTGCGCCTCCCGCAGACAGTCGGCAAACAGGCACCGCCAATCGTCAAAGATCTGATCCAAGCGGGCGCGGAACCGCTCGTTCTGGTCAGCCATTTCCTGCCCCAAATTACCGATCAGGCAGCCTTTGCTGCACTGGTTATTGCTGAAACGTTGCAGTGAACCTTCCAGCAGCTTCCTGATACGGCTTAATGGAGACAAAGCCGTATCCTGCAGCAGCGCGGTCATCCGCTGGCTGTAGTAGTTGGCAAAGACATCCATCACCGCCAGACCGAACTCTTCCTTGCTCTTGAAATAGTGGTAGAACGAGCCTTTGGGAACCCCGGCCTCCTTCAGTACCATCTCAATGCCGGTGGCATTATAGCCCTGGCGGGAGATCAACTCGGTGCCAATTTTAATGATGTCGCTGCGGGTATCTTTCTTTTCCATGGGCGGGATTACTAGACCGATTGGTCTGGTAAGTCAAGCGGTTTTTTCAAAGGCCTGTCTGTAGACCTCCATTCTCATTTAACTTGACTATTTTGGTTGTAGAATATAGCCTGTAGGGAACTGAGATGTGCAAACGGTTTCACGTAAAGGAGAACCGTCATGACAACAGCATTTATCGATGCACTGAAAAATAGAAGGACCTATTACGCACTTAAAAAAGAGCCGTTAAGCAGCGATGAGCAGATCAGGGAACTGGTTGAGCAGGCTGTGCTGCATGTGCCGTCATCGTTCAATTCCCAAAGCGCCAGGGTCGTGATCCTGCTGGGACCGCAGCATGACCGCCTGTGGAACCTTACCAAGGCTGAGCTGCAAAAGATCGTGCCACCGGAAAATTTCGCGCCGACTGAAGAGAAGATCAACAATGCCTTTCTCAGTGGCTATGGCACGATCCTCTATTTTGAGGATATGCAGGTGGTTGAGGGGCTCCAGCAGCAATTCCCGACATACCGTGACAACTTTCCGCTCTGGTCACTCCAGTCCTCAGGCATGTTGCAGCTTGCAATCTGGACCGCACTGGAACTACAAGGCTGGGGTGCTTCATTACAGCACTATAACCCGGTGATCGATGATGCTGTGAAGGCTGCCTGGGAAATTCCGTCATCCTGGAAACTGATCGCCCAGATGCCGTTTGGCAAACCGGCTGCCCAACCGGGAGCAAAAGAGTTTCAATCGGTATCAGAACGGGTGAAGCTGTTTACCTAGTACTTATACCGTGTAGCACGCCCCTACGGCCCGATCAAATAGTCGGGCCGTATTTTTTGTAGATACATAGAGATTCCACTTCTGCCGATAAGCAAAGTACTCAGTTTGCTATCGAGGTGGCCCATGGAACTCATGTCACTGCTCAACCAGTACAATGTACCGCTTAGCAAGACGGAACGGGCGTTTTTCAAAGGCATCAGCAGTGCCGGTTCAAACCGTGCGGATGCCTATTACGAACAGCAGGTCAAACGGCTGGCAGATACGCGTGAAGCCCTGAAGCAGCTGCCAGACAAGAAGACCTCAGATCGCCAGAGTAAGGCTGATAAAATCAAGATGCTGAAAGATCGGCTGAAGATGCTGAAGCAGATGATCCCGTTCATGAGCGCTTCTGCAGCTAAATCCCTTAAGGCAGAACTGAAGCAGATTGCGGCTCAGATCGGTGCGCTGAAAGGCAGTAGTGGTGGCAGTGATGGTTCTGAAGCGTTAACCGGGTCAGACACTCAGGTGGCAACTACCACCGATTCTAGCGGTCAGGCCGAGGCTGCTGCTGCAGAGGCAACCGCAGAAACAGCACCTGAAAGTAGCAATACTGAGCAAACTGAAGCGGACAGCAAAACGGATGATGCAAAGGATAAAGACTCAAGCGACAAGGGCAGCAGTTACCTTGAGCAGGCCAATCAAAGCAAAGCGGAAAACGCTGCAGATCGTGCTGACAAAGAGGAACTTGAAAAACTAAAGCAACTGTTTCAATCCGTAAAACAGATGCTGGAACGTAAGCTGCAAAAGCCCAACGACCCCGCCACCCAGGCCGCATTGCAGATGCAGGCCTATCAGGCAGCCGCAGAAGCCATTAGAGAGGCTGGTGTCAGCATCAAGGGATAACCCCGATATCCATCCTGATACCTGTTTAATCCCGTAAAAAATGCAGAAAATATTCTCCCTTATTCACCCTATACTCCAATTTTTGCCTGATTTTTTCAGGCAGTTGCGGTAACGTAGCGCCGCGTCGTAATCAGCCCGCTGACCATCGGGCAATCCATGACACGCTGGGAGAACAGATGCAGATCATTGAAGCCCTGATAGCTACCTTGTCCAATTTCATCTGGGGACCGCCGATATTGGCACTACTGGTTGGCACCGGACTGTATCTGACGGTTATCCTGCGGGGAGTACAATTCCGCGCCCTGGGCCATGCCTTTGCCCTGATCTGGCACAAGGAGCATGCCGGTGATGGCGATATCAGCCACTTTGCTGCTTTGATGACAGCACTAGCGGCTACGGTGGGGATCGGCAACATCGTAGGTGTGGCAACCGCCATATCACTGGGCGGGCCGGGGGCTGTGTTCTGGATGTGGATGACCGGACTGGTGGGGATGGCAACCAAATATGCCGAGGCGGTACTGGCGGTTAAATACCGTGAAAAAGGGCCCCACGGCATGCGGGGCGGCCCGATGTACTACTTGAGTAAGGGCGCAAACCTGCCAAGATTGGGCTGGCTGTTTGCGGTCTTTACCGCCCTGGCCACCTTTGGTATCGGCAACATGACCCAGGCCAATGCCGTTGCCACCATCTTTAAATCCACCTTTAACGTTGATACCTGGATCACCGGTCTGGTGCTGATGCTGATGACCGGTCTGGTCATTTTGGGCGGGATCAAATCCATCGGCAAGGCCACCTCAATACTGGTGCCGTTCATGATTGTCGGGTATGTGGTTGGTGGTCTGGTGGTGCTGGCACTGAGTCTGGACAAGATCCCCCATGCCCTCGGTTTGATCTTTCAGGGCGCCTTCAGTCCGGCTGCCGCTGGTGGCGGACTTGCCGGTTCAACCATTGCGGCTGCCATGCGTTTTGGTATTGCCCGTGGCGTATTTTCCAATGAATCCGGCATGGGATCAGCCCCGATTGCTGCGGCAGCGGCCCGCACCCATGATCCGGTTAAACAGTCACTGGTCAGCATGACCCAGACCTTTATTGACACTCTGGTGGTCTGCAGCATGACCGCACTGGTAATCCTGACCGGCACTGCCTGGCTCGACAAGGTTCCGGCCGGCCAGTTGACCAGCGTAAGCTTTGGCGCCGTACTGGGCCAGCCCGGCGTGATTCTGGTGGCCATCGCAACGGCCCTGTTTGCCGGATCAACCCTGATCGGCTGGAACTACTACGGTGAAAAAGCGATTGAGTACCTGCTGGGGCCAAAATCGATCAAGCCATACCGGGTGGTCTTTGTCTGTGTCGTGCTGTTGGGGTCAATGATGAAGCTGGAGTTTGTCTGGAACTTCTCGGACCTGATGAACGGCATGATGATCATCCCCAACACCATTGGCCTGCTGATACTCTCAAAGGTAGTTAAAGAAGAAACCTGTCGATACTTTAAATGGAAACCCTAAAGTCTGGCTACTGTGTTGTGCTGTTCCCCCGAAACTCCCTGCGGTAGCGGGTCGGCGAGGTCTTAAGTACCTTGTTGAACTGCTGCCGCAGGGCAGCCTCAGAACCAAAACCAGCATCCTGTGCCACCTGATCGATTGATTTGGCAGTGGTTTCCAATAACCGCTGGGCGCGGGCCAGACGCTGATTCAGCAACCAATCACTCACCGTGCTGCCGGTCACCTGCCTGAAACGGCGGGTAAAGGTCCGGCGGCTCATCATGAAGCGTGCTGCAAGGCTGTCCAGTGAGTGTGACTGATCAAGATTACGCTGCACCCATTCCAGATTCTGTCCAAAGCGGTCCTCTGCCCCACTTCTGCCAACCGGCATCTCGATAAATTGCGCCTGTCCCCCCTGACGGTGGGGCGGTACCACCATCCGTCTGGCCACATGGGTGGCCACTTCAGCACCATGCAAGCGGCGCAGCAGATGCAGGCAGCAGTCAATCCCCGCAGCCACCCCGGCCGAGGTTATTACATCACCATCATCCACATACAGGACATCCGGTTGCAGGGTTATCTGCGGGTAGCGTTGGGCCAGGTCATCAGTCCATCCCCAGTGGGTGGTTGCCGGACGGCCATCCAGCAGTCCGGCTGCAGCCAGCACATAGGTTCCCAGACATAACCCCACCACCAGTGCCCCCCGTTTGTGAGCGGCCTGCAGGCACTGTAGCAGCCGTTGCGGCGGCAATTCCTGCGGATCACGCCAGCTGGGCACAATCACGATATCAGCCTGCTCTGCATCCCGTAGTGTGTGGCAGGTCTGTATGGCAAAACCGGCGCTGCTTTGCATTGTGCGCTTTTCTGCAGAGCAGACCAGCAGCCTGAAGCGGGGTGCATCCGGTCTGGTTGGATCATCCCTGAACACGGTACAGGGCATGGCAAGCAGAAAGGGACTGATCTGATCAAAGGCGATCACGGCAATGGTTTCGGCCTGCATGGTATCTCCCGTATAAATATGGCCCGATTATAGCAAATTATGTCAATCAGGCCACTTGTTTTATGGCGTGAATACGCAGATACTCAAACCATCTCAGCCAGTTCATGCCAAAGGAGCAGACTATGCAAACCACGTTACGCAGAGCTTTGATCGTGATTGATGTGCAGAACGACTACATCGGCGGCAAGCTACCGATCACCTGGCCGCCGGTGGAACAATCGCTGGCCAACATCGGCAGGGCCATGGATGCTGCCAGGGCCGCCAACATATCAGTGGTGGCGGTACAGAACATCCTGCCTGCCTCGGCACCATTCATGGCTGAAGGAACCGCAGGTGCTGAACTGCACCCGGTGGTGACGTCGCGGGGCTGGGACCATTATGTGCTGAAGGATATGCCGGTGGCGTTCTGCAAGACCGACCTGGAGGCCTGGCTCAAGGAACAACAGATAACCACAGTGACCATTGTCGGCTATATGACCCACAACTGCGATCTCTCCACTGCCATTGCCGCCCTGCACCGCGGCTTTCAGGTGGAGTTTCTGGCCGATGCCAGCGGGTCACTGGCCTATACCAACAAAGCCGGCAGCGCAACAGCAGAGGAGATTCACCGGGTAACAACGGTGGTGCTGCAGTCACGTTTTGCTGCGGTGCTGAACACCGATGAGTGGTTAGGGCTGATTGCAAGCGGCGGTGAGCCGGAGCGGGACAGCATCTATACATCCAACCAGCGTGCCCTGAAAGGAGCCTGACCATGCCCTGTCTGAATGTCAAAGTTTCCTGTGAGCCATCACCGCAACTGGCGGAAGCTATCGCAACCAGGCTGACCCGGCTGACCGCTGAACTGCTGGGCAAGAAGCCGGAGGTAACCGCGGTGCTGGTGGAGCCGGTTCCGGCAGGCAGATGGTTCATCAACGGCAGCTCGCTGGAAGCAAGCGCTACAAACAGTTTTTACCTTGACATCAAAATTACCGAAGGTACTAATACCAAACAGGAAAAGTCCACCTATTGCCGTCAGGTCTTTGCCGCTATGCGGGAACTGCTGAGAGAGATTGACGAAGCCAGTTATATTGTTATCCATGACGTCAGGGCGGATTCCTGGGGATATCAGGGGATGACGCAGGAATATCGTTTTATCAAGGCGTCAAACCTGTAACAAATGTCTCACTTCTGCGGAAAAAGGCCAAATCATGCACACCATCGGCACGATCTATACACCGTATCTCACCAAGCAGGACTGCCCGATCCAGCCCCGGTACGCCTCCGGTGCCGCAGGCCGGGTTGTGCTGTTGCCGCAGTATGCCGAAGGATTGCAAGATATCGAGACCTTCTCCCATATCTACCTGCTCTACCTGTTTGACCGGTCAGGCGAGATCATACTGGTCCGGCCCACCTTTCTGGATGAGACCCCGCACGGTATTTACGCCTCCCGGCACCCCTGCCGTCCAAATAGCATCGGGCTTTCGATTGTCAGGCTGCTCGGCAGAGAAGGCGCGACGCTTATGGTTGAAGGCGTTGATATGCTGAATGAGACACCGCTTCTGGACATCAAGCCGTACATTCCCCAGTACGATGCCATTCCGGATGCAAACCCGGGCTGGACCGCCCAAGTCCCCTGGCGTCAAAAACCTGAAGGCCGGGAATAGAGCCGCTCGCAGTACACCGTACGAGGAGGTTTAAGGCTATGGACTACAAAGCGTTGGAAAGTCTGTTGCTGGGTAAAAGGGGAGCGGTGCTGGAGTATCCCTTTGGCCCTGATGCGGCGGTGTTTAAGGTGGCTGGCAAGATGTTTGCCCTGGTGGCCTGGCAGGAAGAACCGCTGCGGATCACCCTGAAATCTGATCCGGGTGAGGCGGATGAACTGCGCCGTATCTTCAGTGCCATCCAGCCGGGCTACTACATGAACAAGAACCACTGGAACACGGTGACACTGGATGGGTCGGTGCCGCAGGAGCTGTTGCTGACCATGATTGAGGCATCCTACCGGCTGGTGCTGAAGGGGCTACGCAAGGCAGAACGGGAAGCACTGGGCTAACGGTTCCCGATGGAGCTAAAAAGTAATGTCAGCTCTTGTCAGGTGCCTGATAGCGGAGTACAAATGGATAGCTTAAATAGCAGTTTTCTCGCTGTCTGAAATCCTGCTGATCAGGAGTAAGAGCGCCTATGCATCCATCAGACGCAGTAAAGATATTGTTTGGCGAAGCCACTGATCTGCGGCGGGTTACCGCTGCCGAGGTAAAATCAGCCTTCCGGCGCCGGGTGCGCATATTTCACCCGGACTCTTCCCAGAGCGTGGCGCAACATTGCGGCGAGGCGGTCAGTTCCCTGGTCTCGGCACGGGATATCCTGATCGAACACCTTGAGTCCGCTCAGAAAAAAACTGTCGGCCCAACAACAACCAAATCCTCAAACCCCTTCAGCAGCTATGCCCGGCCAACGGTTGTCAAGCCGGTGCGTCCGGTTGTGGAAAAAATCCCAAAAAAAGAGCACGAGCGTTATTACAGCGGCGTCTTTCCAACCTATAAACTGAAATTTGGTCAGTTTTTGTATTTTGCCGCTGAGATCTCCTGGCAGGATCTGGTGCGCGGCATGCGCTGGCAGCGGGACCAGCGTCCCCCCTACGGCGAGATCGCCAAGGCCTGGGGATGGTTGAACGACAAAGATATCCAGATAGTTCGTGCCGCCACCGATATCCCCGGTGTGTTCGGTGAAAAGGCGGTTGCCCTGGGCATGTTGTCTCCAAAACAGGCCGCTTTTCTGGTCAGACACCAGCACCACAGCCAGCCACGGCTGGGGGAATATTTTGTAAAGGAACGAATCCTGCTCCCTCACGAAGTAAACCAGCACCTCAAGGCGATGCAGCGCCACAACACCAGCATTGACCGTGGCACCGGTCCGGTGCCTCCCTTTAAGCCGGCCGGATATGTCCGGTAGTTCTGATTTTGTCTGCACCTTCCGGGGAGCTGCATGCTTGTACAGACGCTTGAAATCTTTCTGATTGCGATTACCGCCGGGGTGTTTGGCTCCATCCTGGGGCTGGGTGGCGGGATCATCATCGTACCGGTCCTGACGCTGTTGTTTAACGTGCCGATGCAGACAGCGGTTGCCGCCTCAACGGTCTCGATCATTGCCACCTCCACCGGCGCAGCAGTGGCCTTTCTGCAGGATCGGCTGACCAATACCCGGGTTGCCATCTGGCTGGAAATGGGCACCTCAACCGGCGCGCTCAGCGGTGCACTGATTGCCGGGTACCTTAACCAGCGTTTTCTGTACATCCTGTTCGGCCTGCTGTTGGCCTATTCCGGCTACAACATGTTCAAGGCCCGTAAGAATGAGCTGCCGGAAGGGGTACTACCGGACCGGCTCTCCCAAAAGCTGCAACTGCAAGGTTCCTATACTGACCGCCAACTGGGCAAAAGGATTGATTATCAGGTGACGGGAACTATTCCGGGATTGATCATTATGTACTTTTCCGGCATTGCCGCAGGCCTGTTGGGGATCGGAGCCGGTATCTTCAAGGTTCCGGCCATGGACCAGATCATGCGGATACCGTTCAAGGCCTCCACCGCCACCTCAAACTTCATGATCGGTGTTACTGCCGCCTCCGGGGCGGTGGTCTACTTTGCACGGGGTGATGTCAAACCGATGATCACCGGGCCGGTGGTGCTGGGCGTCCTGCTGGGGGCGATCCTGGGGGCCAAGCTGATGGTCAGGCTCAAGTCATCCACCATCCGCAAGCTGTTTATTCCGATCATCATCTACACCGCCTTTGAAATGATCTACCGGGGGCTGAAATGACCACTCACGGCTCAGAGCCAGATATTCCCTCTCCACATGAACCGATTGAGCTGACCCTGGCCCGGCTGCTGCGGATCGGCTCATTTATTGCGGCGGTGCTGATTGCCGTTGGTATCGGCACTATGTTGCTGGGCAAAGAGGCGCTTGCCACCCGCCTGATCACTGCCGGTCTGCTGGCGCTGCTGGCCACGCCGATCATGCGGGTGATTACTGCCGGGCTGATCTTTGTGCGGGAAAAGGACTGGCGCTTTGCCTGCTTCTGTCTGGTGGTGATCTGCGCCCTGGCAGCCGGTATCTATCTGGGCCGGGTACACAGTTAGTTCTCCATTGAAAGGGAATACCGATGTATCGTCAAATCTGCTACCTACTGTTGTTCCTGGTATTTGCAGCCTCCCCGGCATCTGCTGCAACACCCGGCGAGTTGTCTTCGGCGGTAACCTCAAACTACCGGATCACCATCCCCGGATTTCTGGGCAATTTCAAGACCATTGGAGATGTCCTGACCCCACGGCGGGAAGGGCTGCGGGTAGACCGTCCCAGCAAGATGTTTAAACCCAACGTGGTGCAGAACCGCCAACTGGTTGTTAGCGGCGGTGGAGCACTCTCCCTTGGTGGTGTTCACAGCGGGCTCCTGAAGCCGGGCGAACGTCTGTACCTGTATGGGGTCAGTACCGGCGACAACTACCTGCAGCTTGATCTGCACACCGTTACCAATTACGTGGTGCCCGGCATGCGCGGACCACAGGCGCTACAGGCATCGGTCCGTTTCCAGTATGACAACGGTCTGACCGGCATTACTACACAGCAACTACTTGATGACATTGATGCATGGTTCGCCACTGAAGAAGATGCCCGTGCTGCTGCAAAACCCCGCCAGGCTGCCAAGGCTACCCGTACCATCAAGCTTGGTCAGACCCAGGAGCAAGTGACAGCAGCCTTTGGTGCACCGCAAAAGCAGATCCTGCTGGGGACAAAGACTATCTTCCTCTACTGTGATGCTGACCTGAAGGTGATCTTTATGGACGGCAAGGTTGTTGACGCCGAGTAACCTTGCCACCCTCAGTTGCACTGCCTCAAGGCGCACCATCGTGGTTACAGGTAGTTGGATACCTCAATCAGGTTGCCGTCCGGGTCGCGGAAGTAGACGGAATTGATCGGCCCCACAGCGCCGGTCCGCTGAATCGGCCCCTCCTCAATCACTACCCCGCACGCTGTCAGGTGCTGCATGATCTCGCCAAGCGGTCTGCTGCTGATCAGGCAGATATCCTGGCACCCCGGCGCCGGCGCCTTGGCCTTGGGTTCAAATTCCTTGCCGTACTGATGCAGGTTGATCTTCTGCACCCCGAAGCAGAGCGCCTTGCGTCCTGCGCCAAAGGTCTCCATCCGCATCCCCAGCACCTGCTGATAGAAACTACAGGTTGCCTCAATGTCTGCCACCGTAAAGACAAGATGATCAATCCGCTCAATCATGGGACACCTCCCGTTGTTTAGTATTGATCAAATCATCAGCTTGGGCGCATATATTGTCAATCTTGATAGCGCAATCAACATATCGTGAGGTGCAGGATGCCCCGCTATTATTCAGCCCAGGAAGCCAGCAAGAAGCTTGGTGTTTCCAAAAACACACTCTATGCCTATGTCAGCAGGGGGCTGATCCGCTCCGAACCGGTCAGTCCCGGCCACCGCTCAAGCCGTTACCATGCCCTTGATGTTGACCGGCTGGGCACCAGAAGCGGTCTGCACAAGGCACCGGCGCAGGCCCTGCAGGGCGCTACTGATTGGGGCGCGCCCATCATGGAATCGGAAATTACCTTGATTGGGGATGAGACCTTCTACTACCGGGGTCAGGCAGTTCCGCACCTGGCAGAAACAGGAAGTTTTGAACAGACCGTTGCGCTTTTGTGGGACATGCCTGAGACGGCCCTGTCACTGCCGGAACCAGGGTTGCAAAAGAGTATTGAAAACAGAGTCAGCGGTATGTCGGCAGAGACCCCGATTGACCGGTTTCTTGCGCTGTTGGCCCTGCTGAACCACCAGGATGCTGCTGCGTTCCGCTTTACCCCCCAGACAACCATGGGCGCAGGTGCCCTGATGATGGCCAGCTTCCTGCGTATTATAACCGGCCAATGGCCGCACGGCCCAGTTGCCGGACATCTGGCAGCAGCATGGCAGCTTGATAGCGCTGCTCACGCGCTGATTAACAGCACCCTGATCCTGACTGCCGACCACGAACTGAACCTTGCATCCTTCACTGCCCGCTGTGCTGCCTCTGCCGGTTGTTCGCCCTATGCTGCTGTGGCAGCAGCCACCCATACCTTTTTCGGGCGGCGGCATGGCGGCAACACCGAACGGATTCGCGGGCTGCTGCATGAGGCAGACGGACGCGGCAACCTTTACGAGGCGATCGCATCACGGGTCAAACGGGGCGACCCGGTTCCCGGCTTTGGCCACCGGCTCTACAACCGCGACCCCCGTGCAGCCTTTTTGCTGCCGCGCCTGCCTGATCAAAGCGGTTACATCAAACAGGCCCTTACAGCCTCAGATACACTGCTGGCAGGAGCCTACCCCACCATTGACTTTGCCGTGCTCATGCTGGAAAAAGAGCTGTCTCTGTCGGAACAGGCCGGTACCCACCTGTTTTACCTGGGCAGGCTAAGCGGGTTGATAGCGCATATCCAGGAGCAGTACAGCCAGAACCGGCCGATCAGGCCACGGGCGCAGTATGTTGGCGTGACACCAAACCGGGAAAATGAGCAGCGTGATAGCCATGACAAAACCTGAGCAACAGATGCCGACATCCGGTTCGTTGGCCAAGCCGCTGGTGCTGTTCCTGTTTGGCAGGATGGGCTCCTCGATTGCCTTTCAAATGCTGGGGGTGGCAGTGGGCTGGCAGATGTACGCTATTACCAGCAGCGCCTGGTACCTGGGGTTGGTGGGGCTGGCCCAGTTTCTGCCCATGGTACTGCTGACCCTGCTGGCAGGCCAGGTTGCTGACCGCTATGATCGCCGCACCATTGCCCGTACCTGCCAGTTTGTTGAGGCGTTGGCAGCCGTAGCACTGGCCGTTGGCGGGTACTACAACCTGCTTGGCAAAGAGGTCCTGCTGGCCATCATGGTTGTGATCGGCAGCGCACGGGCCTTTGAATACCCCACCATGCATGCCCTGGTGCCACGTCTGGTACCCCGAGAACAGTTGCCCCGCGCCCTGGCCCTGTCTGCCTCGGCCAACCAGACCGCCACCATTGTGGGTCCGGCCATTGGCGGCATCCTCTATACTGCCGGTGTGACCACGGTCTACAGCACCATTGGCCTGCTGTTTCTGGCAGCCTGCATCCTGATCTCCTGCATCCAACCCGCATCAGAAACCACCAGGCCGGAAGCCGTTGCAGACCGTTCCCTGTTTGCCGGAATCTCCTTTATCAAACAGCACCCGGTGGTACTGGGCGCTATCTCGCTCGATCTGTTTGCGGTGCTGCTGGGAGGTGCCACCGCGCTTTTGCCGATCTATGCCCGTGATATCCTGATCACCGGCCCCTGGGGTCTGGGCCTGCTGCGCTCAGCACCGGCCATCGGTGCCCTGGCCATGTCGCTCTGGCTGGCCCGCAGGCCGCTCAAGCGCCGGGTGGGGCGTACCATGTTCCGCTCTGTTGCCCTGTTTGGCGTTGCCACCCTTGTGTTTGCGGTTTCCTGGATCTTCTGGCTCTCTTTGGCAGCCCTGGTGGTGCTGGGTGCAGCAGATGTAATCAGCGTGGTGATCCGTTCATCCCTGGTACAGATGGAAACCCCGGATGAGATGCGTGGCCGGGTCAGTGCCGTCAACTCCTTGTTTATTGGCACCTCCAACCAGTTGGGTGAATTTGAATCCGGCGCAACCGCTGCCCTGTTCGGCACCGTACCGTCGGTACTGATCGGCGGTATCGGCACCCTGCTGGTGGTGGGGCTCTGGATACGGCTGTTTCCGCAACTGGCGCAGGTTGACAGGTTGGATAAAAGGTAAGAACAGCAGTCGGGCGGTTGCGGCAGCGGGATATTGGGCTATAGTTGGATACATGTTCCATTTGGGAGGATGACCGGTTCACGCGTGTGCATTTGAAGCGGGTAATACTGAGTTAAACCAGAATACAATTAACTGCGAAACTTCAAAAACAGAGCACTAAACCAGACTCCAAATAGCACAGTATCTGCACCGACAATCCAGTCTAGGAGGTAGTAGGCGTCATGCCCTTTTTTGAACCCGGAAACTTCACAGCAGGCGGACTCATCGGCCTTATTCTCGGCACCTACCTTGGTCATGTTCTCGCTATCAGAAGAAGCAACGCGGAAAGTATGAGAAAAGGCTACAACGAGGCCGCTAAAAACTTCAGAGAGTCCTTTACTTGTGTTTTTGAAGCCTTTCCCAACGGAATGGACACTACCGGTCACATAGTCATCAACAACTTTGACAAGCAAAATAGAGTCATGATCGAATTCGCCAGATTCCTCGAAGGGAGTATAAAAAGCGAATTTGAAAAAACATGGAATGACTACAGCCAATACAACCAGAAGTTTTATGATGGTTCTGCCTTTATTTGTAGTGAAGAAGAACTGCTGAACGAGTTCAAAAAATTTATTGAAAATCTCATAGGATTTGCCAAGCATAAATAGCCTTTCTTACCTGCTAAAGAAGGAAGGGTCTAACTCTCGGCGGCACACAGTCGGCGCGATAGACCTGCGCCGCTTGTGCGCCCCCGCGCCGTTGCTTAACAGAAATAGCAAGGCGGCTCTCGCTGCCCTGAAAATAATTGACAAGACTGCAGATTATCAGGCAAGCTCTCCCCATGATCCGACGTCAGTTCTTCATAGCGCAAGCAGGTGTCACCAGGCCCGGTGCAATGGAGTAAGGTACGTTCGTTTAATTCATCACAACCAATTACCCCAAGCCCGTCTCCCATGGAGGCGGGCTTTTTTATTTCCCCCTCCGAAGACGGCACAGCAAGGAGGAGTCACTATGTCAGAAAGTAGTTCATTTGATTCGTTAATGACTATTACCAAGCGGCCACCAATAGTGATGGTGGAGGGCCAGGGTTCGTGGCTGACCGACAGCACGGGCAAGCGTTACCTTGATTTTATCCAAGGCTGGGCAGTCAACAGTCTGGGACACGCGCCAAGCGTGATCAGTCAGGCCATCAGCAGTCAGGCAGCCCGGCTGATCAGCCCCAGTCCGGCCTTTTACAACCAGCAGGCCATCTGCCTGGCTGTTCTCTTAACCGCCAACAGTTGCTTTGAGCGGGTGTTTTTTGCCAACAGCGGGGCAGAGGCCAATGAAGGGGCTATCAAACTGGCGCGCAAGTGGGGCAGTCTGCACAAGGCAGGCGCCTATGAGATCATTACCATGGTCAATGGCTTTCATGGCCGCACCCTGGCAACCATGTCTGCCTCGGGCAAACCGCACTGGCAGGAGCTGTTCGAGCCCAAGGTGCCCGGTTTTGTCAAGGTAGCCCTGAACGAGCTGGAGGCAGTGCGTGCTGCAATTTCTGAGCGCACCGTGGCGATCATGCTGGAGCCGGTGCAGGGAGAGGCCGGGGTGATCCCGGCCAGCCAGTCCTTTTTGCAGGGCCTGCGGCAGTTGGCTGATGAATACAAGCTGTTGTTGATCTTTGATGAGGTGCAGGCCGGCATGAGGCGGCTGGGCACGCTGTTTGCCTATCAGCAGGCCGGGATAGAGCCGGATATCATGACTTTGGGCAAGGGGATCGGCGGTGGGGTGCCGCTGGCGGCCCTGCTGGCTAAAGAGGCGGTCTGCTGCTTTGAGCCGGGTGACCAGGGCGGCACCTACAATGGTAATCCCTTGATGGCTGCGGTTGGTTGTGCTGTGCTGGAAACCATGCTGCAGCCAGGCTTTCTGGAACAGGTACGTGAGAGAGGGGCACAACTGGCCAATGGGTTGCGGAAGCTCTCCACACGGCGTGGCCTGGGCGAGGTACGGGGTAACGGACTGCTGCTGGCCCTGGCACTTCCAGCAGCTAATGGGGATGCCATTGCCGAGGCCGCCCGTGACCTTGGCCTGCTGATCAATGCAGCCAGGCCTGATACCCTGCGCCTTATGCCAGCCCTGAATGTAAGCGAGGATGAGGTGGAGCTCTGCCTGACCCTGCTTGATCAGGTTTTTGCACAATCACTATGAACTGCAGGTATACTGATCAGACGGAGGACACAGCCCATGCAACAGTATCTCCAGGCAAGCGACATTATCAACTGGCAGCACCCGGCTGTGCTGACCAAGGCTCAGGAGCTGGCCGCAGGACTAGCTAACAAGACAGAGATCACCCGGCGCTGTTTTGAGTTTGTGCGGGACCAGATCAGGCATAGCTGGGACTATCGCCAGAACCCGGTCACCTGCCGGGCCTCGGAGGTGCTGGAACAGGGAACCGGTTACTGCTATGCCAAGAGCCACCTGCTGGCAGCGCTACTACGGGCCAATGGCATCCCGGCCGGGTTGTGTTACCAGCGCCTGTCTGCAGGTGAAAGCGGGCCGCCCTATTGCCTGCACGGCCTGAACGCGGTCTGGCTGGAGGAGTATGGTTGGTACCGGGTTGATGCGCGGGGCAACAAACCAGGGGTGGATGCCCAATTCTGCCCGCCAATCGAGCAGTTGGCCTTCAGGCTCCAGTCTGCAGAAGAGGTTGACCTGCCGGAGATCTGGGCTGAGCCGTTAGCAGTGGTGGTGCAGGTACTGACCGCCTGTGCTACAGTGGAAGAGGTCTACAACAATCTGCCGGATGTTGAGGTACTGCCAAAAATCAGGAGCAGGTATGAGAAATAGCGCCCAACCAATCCGCTGCGCCTGGGTCAGTGATGACCAGCTCTACCGCGACTACCATGACTGCGAGTGGGGCGTGCCGGTGCACGATGACCGGCTGCTGTTTGAGTTTCTGACCTTGGAGGGAGCCCAGGCCGGGCTATCCTGGATCACGGTGCTGCGTAAGCGCGAGTCCTACCGTGCCGCCTTTAGCGGGTTTGATCCCGAGCTGGTGGTCCGTTTTGATGAACAGAAACAGGCTGAGCTGCTGCAGAATCCCGGTATTATCCGTAACCGCCTGAAGGTGGCATCAACCATCAGCAATGCCCGCGCTTTTTTGAAGGTTCAGGAGGAGTTTGGCTCCTTTGACACCTATCTGTGGCGTTTTGTGGAGGGCAGGCCAATCCAGAATGCCTGGAAGAGTATCAAGGAAGTACCAGCCAACACGCCGGTTTCCGATGCCCTCAGCCGTGACCTGAAAAAGCGCGGCTTCCGTTTTGTGGGCAGCACCATCTGCTATGCCATGATGCAGGCGGTGGGGATGGTGAATGATCATACCATTGACTGCTTCAGGTGGCAGGAACTGCAGCACAGGTGAGCAAAATCTGCAACCCGTCCTTCTGATTTCATGTAGAATACGTGCAGACAGGGTATTCAAAGCCAGCTTTGGAGCAGCGATCATGTTTGACGAAAAATATCGGCCGGTTCATACCGCCTGTATTCAACCCGACAAATTCCCCCAGGTGGCACTCTACATGCTGAGCGGCACCAATCTGGTGCTGTACAAACCTGCTGACCGTCCCATTTCGGTACATGATCTCAAACGGCTGCATAACAATCAGGTTGAATATCTGTATGTCAACTCCGGCAGTATCCGCGAAGTCTGTGATTTTCTTGAGACCAGCATTACCGAGCTGATGGCGGATGATGAGATTGCGGCACCGGTCAAAGGGCAACTGCTGTCACAGGTTGCCATGAACTATGTCATGGATGTGTTTGAGATGCCGGACAAGCTCTCAAACCTGGGGCGATGTCGCAACCTTGTCCGGCAGTTAATGCAGTTCATAACCGCCAACCAGAATCCCCTTGAGGCCCTGCATGCAATTGTGAGCCATGATTTTTATACCTTTGCCCACAGTGTGCATGTTGCTTCGCTCTCAATGCTGATACATGCAGAGGTATTCGGTCTGGCTCCAGATGAGCTGGAAGATGTGGGTGTCGGGGGTATTCTGCATGATGTAGGGATGATTTTCGTGCCCAGCGGGATTCTGGAAAAGTCGGATATTCTGACCAACTTTGAATACAACCTGATCAAGAAACACGCAGAACGTGGGTATGAATGTCTGCGCGATCTGGGCGGTTTCAGCGATATCAGCCTGGCAGCGGTCAGATACCACCACGAACGGAATAATGGTGAAGGATACCCCTTCCAACTGGCCGGTGACGAGATCCCCCGTACTGCCCAGGTTACCGCAATCTGCGATGTGTTCAGTGCCCTGACATCAAACCGTCCCTACAAAAAGGCCATGGACAAGACTGAAGCGATCGCCCTGATGGAGAGCGTTGGCAAAGATGTCTTCAGCCCTCGCCTGCTGGAAAAATTCAAATCCGTCATTCTTCCTGAAGGAGCCTGATGTCTCCATCCTTCACCACACTGCGCTGGCGCCTGTTCTTCACCCTGGCCCTGATGTACATCCTGGTCTATTTCTACCGGGTTTCACTGGCGGTGGTGTCTGCCGATGTCAGTCGTGACCTGGCCCTGACCCCGGAGCAGTTGGGCAACCTGGCAGGTATTCTGTTCTACGTCTATGCCGTGGCCCAGATCCCGCTGGGGCCACTGATTGACCGGATAGGCCCCCGGCTGGTTATCTCCGCTTGTGGGCTGTTAACCACCCTGGGCGGGCTACTGTTTTCCCAGGCCGGTTCTCTGGCAACCGCCATGGCTGGCCGGGTGCTGATCGGCATCGGTACAGCTGCGGTCTTGATGGCCACCTTCACCATCTTCAGCCACTGGTATACCAAACAGGAGTTCGGCAAGGCATCCGGCCTGATGGTGGCTGCCGGCAACCTGGGCAATCTGGCCGGAACCGCTCCACTGGCCTTTGCCGTCGGCTACATGGGGTGGCGTTCGTCATTTCTGGTGGCTGCTGTGCTGCAGGCGGTGGTGACGGTACTGATCTTTGTAAAGGTCCAGGACCGCCCGGCACACCGTCCGGTAGCAGCCCCCGCTGAACAGCAGGACAAGCCTGCCATGCTGGCGGCCTGGGCAACCATTGCCCAAGACCGCTCCTTTTGGCTGCTGGCTGCCATTGCCTTCTGCTGGTACGGAAACTACCTGGCAGTGCAGGGACTGTGGGGCGGGCCGTTTCTGATGCATCTGATCGGTCTGTCGCGGGAAGGGGCAGGCAAGATGCTGATGTGGACCTCGGTCGGCTTTATCATCGGCTCTACCCTGACTGACAGGATCGCCCAGAAGGTTTTCCGTTCGTACAGCCGCACCCTGCTGGTTGGCCAGCTCTGCCTGACAGCGCTCATGTCCGGTTTTCTGGGCTGGCTGGTACTGCTGCCGCTCTGGTCGCTGCCGATCTATTTTCTGGGCATCGGCCTGACCGTCTCAACCGGTGTGATGATCTATCCGATCATCCGGGCCAGCGTGCCGATCGCCATGGTGGGGACCGGGCTTACCTCGCTGAACTTTTTTGTACTGATGGGGGCAGCGGTTGCCCAGCAGGGGATGGGTGTGGTGATTGCCCATTGCGGCGGGTATACAGCGGAGGGGTTTCGGGCAGCCTTCAGCCTGCCGGTGGCGGGCCTGCTGCTGACCAGCCTGCTGTTTCTGTTTGCCCGCAACTGTCCTGCCGGGGAGTAACGTCATGAACAGGGATACCCGTCAGGTACTGGCCAGGACCCTGCAGCTGGTGGGCAGCCCGGACTACCCCGGTTGTTTACTGTCCGGTCGGTGATTCAGCCGTGGTAGCGACACCGCCAGCACCACGGCCAGCAGCGTTAACAGCGCAGCCAGCTGGTAGGCGCTGCTGAAGCTGCCATGTGCATGGGCCAGCAGCCCTGCCGTTGCAGGGCCAACGGACTGACCGGCAGCAAAAAAGAGCGTCACCGTAGAAAATGATGCTGCAGCACGGGCCAGCCCCAGGTATTCGGCAATTGCTGCCGTCATGATAGCCGGTATGGCAAACAAGGCCAGCCCGTAGAGCACAATTGAGACCGTCAGCCAATACCCGTCCAGTTTTAATCCCACCAGGGCGTAGGCCAGCGTCTGCACCAGCAGCACCAGCGCCAGTCCATACTTCCGGCCAATCCGGTCGGAAAGTGTTCCGAACAGTACTCCTGAAAAGAGACTGAAAACCCCGACCCATGACCAGTAAAAACCGGCGCGTGCCTCAGAAAAATGATAGTCCCGCACCATGGTGGTAACCAGAAAGGTGCCGTAGATCATAAAGGTGGCGCCAAAGGCGGTATAGATCAGCCCCAGTCTCATCAACAGAGAAGCATCTCTGGCCCGCTCATGGCTGGCAAACTGTTCCGGCTGACAGACTTCAGGCTCACCGATCGGCTCCAGTCCCATCTCAGTCGGGCTGTTACGCAGCAGCAGCCCGGCTGTAACGGTTACCCCCAGACAGATCAAACCCAGCAAAAGCCAGCCAATCCGCCAGCCCCCTGCGCCAAAACTCCGATTCAGGTACGGTATCAACAGACCGGCCAGTACGATGCCGGCGCCATTACCGCCAAGGGCAAGTCCAAGGGCACTGCCGCGCTTGGTACGGTGGAACCAGTAGGTAATCAGGAGCATCAGGGGGATGTTGGCAAATCCTCCACCGATACCGGCTAGTGTATAGAGGCAGAAGATCTGCCAGAATGCGATGCACTGACTGATGGCCAGCAAGGCGCAACTGATCAGCAGCAAGCCTGCGGTAACGGCTGTGCGTGGCTTGATCTGGCGTAAGGTGGGTGGTACCAGTAATACCGACAGCAGATAACCGACAAAATTGCCGGTACTGATGTAGCCGGTCTGGTCATAACTAAGCTGCAATCCGCTTTGCATGGCAGGTAGCAGCATGGCGTAGGCGTAACGGGCAAGGCCAAAACAGGCAAACAGCACCAGAAAACCGACTAGGACAATAATCCAGCCGTAATGGAAGTGAGTGGTATGGGTGGAAGAACAATTGGACATTTCGCTAACCTAGCGGAGCTTGCCGGGCTGTGCAAGTTTTTCATCCGGCAGGATGGGCAAAAGGCTTCGACAGCACTCCGTAGAGCATGCTAAAAACAGACCATGAAACAACGCCTCAGGTTTAACCATATCCCCCGCCTGCTGAAGCTGGCAGGCCCAATGATCCTTTCCACCTCCGCCATCACGCTGATGCAAATCATTGATACCATCGTGCTGTCCTACGATTCCAGTCAGGCTCTTGCGGCAATCGGACCATCAAGCATGGCGGTCATCCTGTTCCAGGGCTTTCTGTTTGGCACTGCCGGGTATGCCGGTACTTTTGTGGCCCACAACCATGGCCAGGGTAACCGTCAGGGGGTTGTCTCGTCAGCCTGGCTTGGCATCTACACAGCCCTTGTTTCCGGTCTGGTTGCCCTGCTGGTTGCCTGGCCCCTGGCGCAACTGTTCCTGTTAACCGGCCACGAACCCCGGGTTGCCAGAGATGAGCAGATCTATTTTTCTATCTGTATGGCCGGGGCATTCTTTCCGGTCTTTGGCAGTGCCCTGGCTGGCTGGCTTTCGGGCATCGGCCGCCCTGCGCTGGTCACTGCAGTCACCTTTATCTCGCTTGTGATCAACGCACTGCTGGCATGGGGGCTGGTGCTGGGGGAATGGGGTCTGCCCCGGATGGGCATTGCCGGTGCCGCCCTGGCAACCGTATCAGCCCAGATGATTGCGGCCCTGCTGTATGCCTTCCTGTTTGCACGATCAGGCGGTTTCAGCAATCCGGCGGCCCGTGTTCTTAATCGGGCAGAGTTTTGCCGCTTTTTGTCGCTGGCTGCGCCAATGGGGCTGCGGATCAGTGGCGAGCTGGCAGCCTGGACCCTGTTTCTGGTGGTGGTGGGGCGGCTTGGCACCGTGGAGCTGGCAGCATCAAGTATCGCCTTCAGGATTAACGGCATCGCTTTTTTCCCTGCCCTGGGGCTGGGACAGGCTGCCGGTGTACTGGTGGGCCATGCTCGGGGGGCAGGCAAGGATGACCAGGTACCAGCCATTGCCTGGCAATCTTTGGCAGTCTGCGAAGTCTGGATGCTGCTAATGGCCACACTGTTTGCCACTGCAGCAGGACCGCTGTTCTCGATCTTTGCCGGTGCCAGCCCGGAATCTGCCGGCATTATCGCAACCGGCACGCTGCTGATGAAGTTTGTGGCGGTCTACTGCGTCTTTGATGCCGCCAATGTCATGATTGGCTGCGTGCTGGCTTCTGCCGGTGAAACCCAGTGGATCGCCCGAACCTTTGCCATTGCTTCAGCCATCTTTGTTGTCCTGCTCTGGTTGATTGATCGCACCATGCCCGGTCTGGTGACGGAATGGACCCTGGCAACCTGCTTTGTATTCTGTACGGCAGTGGTCTGGCTGCTGCGCTTTAGAACTGGTAACTGGAGAAAGATACAGATTGTGCGCGACGCGGCTGTCAGTTAAAGGCGCTGCAGAGATTGTCAAATACGATTCCTCTGGTAGAATTTGGACAGTAGCCAGTCTTACACAAAGGAGAAGAGAACCATGAAGAAACTGTTATCGGTTGCACTGATGCTGTCCTGTTGCCTGCTGATGATTACGGCGGTTGCCATCGCTGAGGGAGGTGACTGCACCAAGACCCGCTCATTACCGATTAAATCCGGCAAGCTGTACAAGGATTACTATGGCAGCGCCGTTACCAGTGACAAATCGATCCTGCATGGCTTTCGCTGGGGCATCACCAATCTAAAACCACAGAGCATGGCCTATTTTGGCGGCACCATGAAGGCCACCGGCTCTTTTGCCAGTTTCCGCGCTAAAATCTATATTGATGACGGGATCAAGGCACCCATGGAGTTTTCCTTTAAAAACAAGGATCGTAATGGTGAGGTGCTGAAATCGGTCACGGTGGAGCCGGGCGAGACGGTGGACGTTACTTTTGATACCGGTGGCAGCAAACAGATCTTTGTACAAAGTGAACTGCGGATCAACCATGACACGGCCAAGCGGATCGTGATCGGTGAACCTGAATTTTATAGCTGCATAACGAAATAGAATTGTCTGTTCAGGCTGCCTGACACAGGTACACAACCGCTCAGGCAGCTTTTTCATGGTTGCAAATTCTGCTGATTCCAGCTAAGTCCTACCTGACGCACGTTACTTCCCGCTATCTGAAAGAGCCCGATGTCCAAACAATTTATTGCAGAACTGAAAGATAGAGATGCCATTGATTCCCCGTTTATGGTCAAGGAAAAGACCATGGCCATGGCCAAGAACGGCAAGCCGTACATGAACCTGAAGTTTATGGACAAGAGCGGCGAGATTGACGGCAAGCTGTGGGATAACGTGGATGAGATGGACAAGGTATTCCAAAAGGGGGACTTTGTCAGGATTCGCGGTACCGCCTCGCTCTACATGGGCAAGATGCAGTTGGTGGCAAAAGAGATCAAGCGACTTGAAGAAGAAGGGGTGGATCTGGCTGATTTTGTACCGGTCTCGCCGGTGCCCCAGGCAGAGATGCGGGCTGAACTGGCCGGTGTGGTGGCATCACTGACCAACCCGTACCTGAAGGCGCTGATGGATGGCTTTTGCGGGGATGCAGCCTTCATGGCAGGCTACTGCAAGGCCCCGGCTGCCAAGGGGATGCACCATGTCTATATCGGCGGGCTGCTGGAGCACTCACTGTCGGTGGTACGGCTGGTAGATGCCATCGTGCCGCTTTACCCAGGCCTGAACCGTGACTTGCTGGTGGTGGGGGCCTTGCTGCATGACCTGGGCAAGGTGGCAGAACTGTCCTATGACCGCGCCTTTGAGTACACCGATGAAGGGCGTCTGATCGGCCATATCAGCATCGGTGTGGAGATGTTGACCGAGCGGATCGCCACTATTCCCGGCTTCCCCCGTGAGCTTGCCATGCTGCTGAAGCATCTGCTGCTGTCCCACCACGGCCAGTATGACTACGGCTCACCTAAACGGCCCAAGACCGTTGAAGCCACTATCCTGCACTACCTGGATGACATGGATTCCAAGATCAACGGTATCCGTTCCCACATTGCCAAAGAAACCGCCCAGGGCAACCGCTGGACCAGCCACCACCGCCTGTATAACCTCTACTTCTTTACCGGTAATGGTATGGATGATAGCGCCGAAGAAGAGCTGATTGCCCTGTCTGAACCGCTGGCAGAGGCAGCACCGGAACCGGCTGCTCCTGCTGAAAAGGAAAAGCCGAAACCGGCCAGAGACAGTTTCGGCAACCAACCGTTTGCTAACCTGAAAAATTTGGATCTGTTTGGTAATTAGCTGCTGTAGTCAGCTTCTTTGCAACGGTTAAGGTTTTGAAAGCAGGAACTCACGCGGAGTAGCGAAGCTCGCAGAGAAAGACACGCGTTAATTATTACCTTCGCGTCTCCGCTCCTCCGCGTGCGACCGCTTTCATCTTTTCCTGCCTGTTGGTTTTAGCGACGTCGTCCAAGTTCGCTGGCATATACTGCCCCCAAACTATCTGCATGCTTACGCGCCCAATCGGTCAGGCGGGTTGTACCGGTTGGTGACGCGTCCACGTACAGCAGATCAGCCATCAGCCCCTCTATCTCCTCACGGGTAATAAAGACATCGCCAACCAGCTTACCAATCACTGAGCAGGCCAGATAGCCCAGATTTGGCGAAACCGAAATAATTGGTCGCTGTTTGCCAATAATACGGCCAATGGTTGCCACCAGTTCGCGGTAACTGAAGGCCTCTGGGCCAATGGCATTGATTACCCGGTTTTCTGTTGCTGCCCCCTGTTCAACAGCCAATCGGGCCAGGTCGTCTACATAGATCGGTTGCAGACGGTAGGAACCATCGCCAAAAACCCCCACCACCGGCAGTTTACGCAGCGCCCAGGCAATGTTGTTAATCAGGATATCTTCTTTACCAAACAGCACCGTGGGACGCAGAATAGCGTATGACATACCAGACTCCCGCAATGCCCGTTCCAGCACTGCCTTGCCGTGAAAATATTCCAGGGTTGAATCTTCAGACGGATTGGTGATGCTGACATGCACCACCCGCTGCACTCCGGCTTCTTTGGCAGCCTTAAACAGTCTGATCGTATTGTCTACCGCCTCAGCATGCTTGAAGTTGGCATGATTAAAGCGCACCCAGTAAGTGTTATAGAGTACCGATGCGCCGCGCAGGGAGGCCACCAATTGGCTGTGATTATCAAAGGCAAGCGGGTGGTGTTCAACTTGGCCCTGAAATGGATCAAGTACCGGTTGCTTGCTGGTAATGGTGCGCACACGATGCCCTTGCTCAAGCAACCGCTGTGCAATGTACTTTCCTGAGTAACCAAATGCCCCGGTGACAACATGCAGTTCATTCTGTTTCATGACCGTCCCCTTTTCGATTTGTTTTTTGTATGTTCAGAATTTTGTGAACAACACTACCCAAAAAAAAGAGCCAACTCCTATATCTTGTTCATGAAAAAACCGATCACCGCCCGTGCCTGTGTTTCGCTTGAAAGCAGTTTATTGGCAAGACTGTCAAAGGTGGCCAGCATCTGTTCCATCTGCCTGAGACGTTCCAGGGCAATGCCATCCGGCGCAGAGGCCGCACTTTCAAGGGTATCCTTGATGTGGGCCACCACCGGATCAAACTCCCGCCGTTTCCGTTCCCGCATGATATTGAACAGCATCTTCCAGGCATCCGGCTCACAGACGTAAAACTCACGACGATCACCCGGTTTATAGACCTTGCGGATAACATTCCAGGTCCGTAACTCCTTGAGCGACATACTGACGTTGCTCTTGCTGATGGCAAGTCGCTGACTGATATCATCCAGGCACCAGGACTGGTCAGAGGCGATCAACAGGCCATGGATACGGGCAACCGAGGTGTTTACCCCCCAGAGTGACCCCATCGCCCCCCATGATTCAACAAACCTGTCTAGTACTTCCGGTTCCATATAAAACCTTTGTTCATTTTTTTGTGAACATAGCAAGTCGGCTTTTAGCTGTCAAGCGGTTATCTGTGCAGGGATAAAACAAAACGGGACACAACCTCTGCTGCCTTGTGGGGTTGACGTTGAAGAATCAAGTGCGGCCCGGCTATTTCAGCAATCGTACAGTCCGGGCGCACAGAGGAAATCATAGCTATATTGCGTGAAGGGACAAGCCGGTCCTGCGTGGCGTGAATGGAAAGTATTGGGACCGGACAGGCAAGTAATTCATCTGTACAGTCAAGTTTGATCAGCAGTCTGGCCCGCGCCGACAGGAGTCGGGGGTGTACAGCAGTTAGTGTTGTAGCAAGCAGGTTATGCAGTTCTGCGGATGCTTCATTACCCAGCAGTTGTTGTAGAACAAGACGTGAACCCCTGAATATTCCCATGACAGGATGACTAATTACACGGCGCAGAAACAGAGGCAAAGCCAATGGAAATTTAATAAATGATGCGCAAAGAATAATCCCTAAAAGTCCTTTTGGGTTACGCGCTGCCGCCATTACAGCAAGCGGGCCTGAGAACGATTCCCCCAACAGAACAAACTGCCGGTCATCAGGCAAAGCCGCAAGCACCACGTCCAATAAAGCAGGCAAATCCAACAACGGATCAGATGGATAGGCAACAACGAGTGGTGTAATCCAATCAGGAAGCATCTGCACAAACGGAGCAAACAGCCGCCCGGTACCATCCATACCGGGTAATAAAACCAACGTTACCGGCGGCTCATTATTCATTTCAGCAACCCCTCTACAACCCGGTCAAGGCCTGTAACCACCCGTGCCATACGCTGATAATCAAGCTTGTCCGGCGTATCACTGCTTTCATGGTAATGCTTGTAGCGAAACGGTGCCGTATCAGTAACCATAATAGCTGGATACCCTTCCTGCCAGTATGACCAGTGATCAGACCAGCCAATGCCCTTGATAAAGGACGGTGCAGCAATCCCTTCTGACGGAAATGGGGTGGTATCCCTGAAAAGCTTTACGCTTGTACGCACCAGATCACGCGAAGCTGTATTACCAACAAAGGCGATAAAGTTGCCGATATCAGGATAAAGCAGATTGAAGGGGGGCGGGTAGTGCTGGCTGCCTGGCGTATCCGAGTAATTGCCGATAGTCTCAAGTGCCAGCATGGCAACTATATTTTCACCGCGCTGCTTTGCCCGGACAGCATTTACCCGGCTACCCATCAACTCTGTTTGAAACCAGGGCGGTTCCTCATTCACAAAGGCCACAAAGCGCAGGGTGCGGGCAGGTTTTCTGCCTTTAAAACGATCAGCAAGTTCAAGCAGTGCTGCAACGCCTGAAGTATTATCGTTTGCACCGGGGGACTCTGGCGGTGAGTCGTAATGCGCTCCAATAACGACAATCTCTTCTGGCTTGGTTGCACCGCGAAGTTCGGCAACAATATTCATAACCTGCTTGTCCTGCGCACGATAGGCTTCTTCCTGCGCCCGGTATCCCATTGCCTTAAGACGGCTTTCGAGCAAGCTGGCAACTTGTTGCAGTTGACGAAAGCTGTTGGTATTGTGCTCGCCGATGCTACCGGCGAACAACTCTACATCCTGTTTCAGTCGTTGGGCCGTGTTAACTTCCTGCACAGAAAATGCTGGCAACGCCCCTTTAAACGAATGACCAGGCATGCCGACCACCCACGTTCCTATGGCAGCGAAAACAGTGAAAAGGACGGTCCAGCGCAGTAACATTTTAGCCCATTCGCGTTTGTCAGATGGCACGAGTCGCATGGCCCCTCCTGATGGTTCCTATATAGCTGGTGGATACAGAATTTTGGCTATGCTGCCTTACCCCGAAACGACCACCAGATCAGCAGCAGCCCGGCCAGGCTGAAGGTCAGGTAGTCGGTGGGCATACCCAGCAGCCAGTGTTTATGCCAGGGGATGAAGTGCGGCTTAAATTTGCTGAGGCCGTAGCAGGGGTTCATCACAAACCAGACAAAGTCTTCAATAATCCAGAACAGCATCAGGCTACCCATGCAGCGGGCCTCCAGACGCCAGTTGAAACGCCAGACCAGCAGCAGCGGGAAATGAAACAGCAGCAGCATGAAGGAAAAGACCCAGGCGTGGTAGCCGGTCATGGGACGGCCACCCCAGAAGATATCCAGCAACGGGTGTGATTCAATCCGCCAGGTGGGCAGGGCGCAGGCCCAACCGTTGCCCCCTTCGATCTGGATCTCAGTCATGCCGAAGAAAAAGCCGATCACAGCAACACCGCAGAGCAGCATCAGCAGATGGGGCCAGCGATGCGGAGTCTTACTCATGGTTGTGGTGCTTCACCCAGAACCGTTGCCAGCACCCTGCGGGCAGCATCGGGCCTGCCACAGTCCAGGGCATTTTGGCGCAGGTGCAGCAGACGCTGCGGATTATCCAGCAAGTGTCGCACCCGCCAGGCCAGGGCACCGGCATCGCAGGCCTTGAGGGCTGCGCCGTTTTCCAGCAGGAAATCGGCATTGCGTTCTTCCTGGCCTGGTATGGGTGAGACCACGATCATCGGCAGCCCCACTGCCAGGCATTCTGAGGTGGTCAGGCCGCCCGGCTTGGTAATGGCCAGATCACTGGCCGCCATAACACGCTCAATAACATTGATAAATCCAAGCGGAAACAGCCTGCCCGGATGACGCATCGCCACCAGTTTCAGGTCGGTCAGCAGTTTTTCGTTACGGCCAGCCAGTGCCACTATCTGGAAGTCACCCTGCAACTGCAGCAGCCGTTCAGCAAGTTGCTCTATGCCGCCCACCCCCATGCCACCGGACATCATCAGCAGCGTGGTACGATTCGGGTCAAGACCAAACTCGGCAGCACAGGTTGCCCGGTCGTACTGGCGATCAAAGGCCGGCATGATCGGAATGCCGGTGACATGAATCGTATCAGCAGGAATTCCCCGTTCAGCCATCCGCCAGGCCACCTCAGCATGGGCAGCAAAATAGCCGCTCATCTGCTGCTGAATCCAGAGCGCATGGAAATCAAAGTCGGTTACCTGCACCCAGACCGGCGCACTGAATTTACCTGCTTTGATTTTTCTTGAAAGAAGTTCGGCAGGCAGAAAATGAGTGCAGATCACGTAGTCCGGCTGCAGTTCCCGCAGCAGCCCGGCAAGCTTACGGGTATTCAGACGTTCAATGGCTTGGCGCAGACGGTTCAGGCCAGAATCAGCCTTTTCATGGTCACTTTTGTCATACAGGTAGCCCCAGAGTGCCGGGTGTCGTTCCACTACCTTCAGGTAGGAATCGGCATAGACCTTTCTGAACAGTTGCGGTACCAGCTCCATCAGGTCCACATGGACCGCTTCAATATCGGGATACCAGCATTTTGCTCCAGCCACCAGGGCCTGGGCAGCCCGCACATGGCCTGCACCGGCAGAGACACTGAATATGACGAGCTTCTTTTTTGCTGGGGCCTGGCTGCTCATGGTGGTTCTCCTCTGCACAGCGATTCTGGTTAGTTGGCAACAGACTGTAGTGCCTTACCAGCCGGTGCTTTGTAACTGCGGATAAACTTCTTGAAATTGACCCAGACATCATTAAACCCGAAGGATTGCATCTCAGCCTCAACATCCTTCAGACTCCAGTTGTCCAGTGTCATCCGGTAGGCAGCCACCACAATGCCGGTGCGGTCCTGTCCATGACGACAATGGACGTAAACCGGCTGATTGGCTGGATCAGCCATCAGCGCCACCACCTGATCAACCTTTTCCTTCAGTCCCTTGCGGGTCATCTCAATCGGTACGGCAATCGCCCGCATTCCGGCTGCCTCCACCTGGGCCTTTTCGCTCTCACTGGTACGCAGATCAATCACGGTCTTGATCCCCAGCTGCTTCAGGGTCGTATAGCCGCCCGGTCCGGGCTGTTCGCCGCGATAGACGCCTGGGGCAACCCTGCCTGCATTACCCAGGCCGGGCAGGTTATAGAGATGCTCAGAGGAGCGAATTACTACCGTTTGATTGGCAGCAGGTTTTGTGGCTGCTGCAGGAGCGTTTGCCCAGGCAATACCGGCCAGGATGGTCAGGCAACAGGCAACAATGATCAGAAAGCGACAGGTTGGCAGCAGCATGGTTAAAGACCTCATTTCATGAATCGTTAGAGCTATTACAGATAGTATGCCAATATACCACCAAACGGCCCAATGTATAGGTATCGCAAGGTTATATACGGTGTTGAACTAAAAATTGATGGCTGATGATTGGGGGCGCTGTACAATTTGTGTCTACAGCCAGGGCGTTGAATGTAGGTGACAGGTTAGCTGGTCTGTTCAGGCAGGCGAGCTTGTACTGCGGTGTTTTTTGAACCAGGGATCGTTTTTAGCTTTATCAACCAGTGAAAAGACCAACAGGATACTCAGAACGAGGGCAGCAACGGCACCAATCCGTTGCCTGCGGGAGCCAAACGCCAACGGAAACACCCCGCAGGTGACCGCCAGAAAGGCCAGACAGAAACTGGCAGTGGGAACCGGTATCAGGACGGCTGTTACCAGTAGCAGCCACGCCATCCAGAAACCACCGCTGGTTGCGGCATCACGCAGACTACCGACCTTCACTTTGGCTTCTCCATCCTGCAGCAGAGCCGTGTCCGGGACAACGTACCACCCGGTTACGGCCTTCATTTTTGGCGCAGTACATCGCCTTGTCTGCACGCTCCAGCAGGTCAAAGGCTGAATCGTTTTCAGGTAATAGACAGGCGCTGCCGATACTGATCGTAACGCGTATCTCTGCCAATGTACCGTCTGACATGAATTGCAGGGGGGTGCTTTCAACCGTTTTCCGTAACCGCTCCGCAAGACGATATGACTCTGCTTCCGGGGTGTGGGGCAACAGGATCACAAACTCTTCACCACCAAAACGGGCCACCATATCAGTTTGCCTCAATACCTCGACAAAGAGCCGGGCAACATGCTTTAATACCAGATCACCAACCTGATGCCCCCAGGTATCATTTACCTGCTTGAAATGATCAATGTCCACCAGCAGCACCGCCAGCAGGAGATTGTAACGCTGGCATCGCAAAACCTCCTCTTGCAGGCGTCGATCAAGATGACGACGGTTAAAGATACCGGTCAGCGGATCGGTGATACTCTCCTGCTCCAGTATGAATATCCGCTTCAGTTCGCAGGTGGTTCGATAGGCAAGTACACAGACCAGCAGTACAAATATGGCGCCAAAAAAGAAAATGACCGGCACCAGCATCTCGGAACTGCTGTACTGGGTGCCTAGTTTCATCAGGTAAAAGCTGAAGTAACCACAGATAAACAGGACAATCAGGCCGCCCAGAACTTTCCACCAGTTGCGGGTACGCCCTTTGGGTAGCTCTTTGGCCAGCTTGCGTACAAAAAAGAGCGCCAGCATCAGCAGCAAAGCTGCCAGAAAGAGCAATGTATTCATTATATCGATAATATACAGCGAAAGGAGCTGATCTATTCTGGTTCCAAAAGGTAGAGAAAACATGGCTTAACGCTCCAGAATAAAGGTCACCGGCCCATCATTAACCAGGGCCACCTGCATATCTGCCTGAAAGATACCGGTTTGTACCGGCACGTTCTGACGCTTCAGCGCCTCAACAAAATAGTCATACAGGCGTTTGCCTTCTTCTGCCGGCGCTGCCGTATCAAAGGAGGGGCGGCGCCCCTTGTCGCAGTTACCGGCCAGGGTAAACTGGGAGACCGCCAGCACGGCACCCCCGATATCCGTCAGAGCCCGGTTCATCTTACCAGCTTCATCCTCAAAGATGCGCAGCCCGACGATCTTTTCCGCCAGCCAGTCTGCCGGGGCCTTGGTGTCCCCTTTTTCAACCCCCAGCAGCACCATGATGCCCTGGTTGATCCGGCCCACCACTTGGTCATCCACCGTAACCGATGCAGAACTGACCCGCTGAATCACCGCTTTCATGGCTTCCTCTTGAATGGGGCCAGCAGATGAAGCTGGTCTGGCGTCAGGGCAGGGGCGTACAGGAATCCCTGTGCCTCATGGCAACCCCATTCCCGTAACGCATCCGCATGGCGGGTCTGCTCAACCCCTTCACCAATAATGGAGAGCCCCAAGGTTTTGCCGAGACTGACCACTGCCTGGGCAACCTGGGCAGCCCGTGAGGTGGAGCCGATCTCCTGGACAAATGATTTATCAATCTTGAGCCGGTCAATCGGCAGGCGGTGCAGGTAAGACAGGGATGAAAAACCGGTACCGAAGTCATCAATGGCAATTGAGACTCCCAGATCACGCAGTTGCTTTAATACCTCCACCGCCCGGTCAGCATCCTGCAGGATATAGCCCTCGGTTATTTCCAGTTCAAGGCAGTCAGCCGGTAGTCCGGTGCTATTCAGGGTCCGGCGTACCAGCGCAGTGATATCGCCGCGCTGAATCTGCAGCGCAGAAAGATTAACCGCTACGCGGGGAATGTTTGATCCGCTGGCCCGCCACTGCTGCATCTGTCGGCAGGCATCTTCCAGTATCCATTCCCCCATGGGTTGGATCAGACCGCTTTCTTCAGCAATCGGGATGAACTTTTCCGGTGCAACCAGGCCAAACTCCGGGCTTGTCCAGCGGGCCAGCGCCTCAACCCCCAACACGTTGCCAGTGGTCAGACAGACCTGTGGTTGATAGTTCAGGCGCAGCTCACCGCGCTCAATCGCTTTGCGGAGGCGATTTTCCAGGGAAGTCCGTTCCTGTACTGACGAGGTCTGCTCATGGGAGTAGAAACGATAGCCGCCCCGTCCTGCGGTTTTGGCACGATACATGGCGGTGTCGGCATTGCGCAGCAGTCTGACCTCATCCTCACCATCCCGTGGATAAAGGCAGATACCGATGCTGGCTGACAGAAAAAACTCATGCTGCTCGCAGCTGAGCGGTACCGCCAGCATATCCAGAATTGACTCGGCGACTTCAGCTGCTTCCTGCTGCTGTTCAACCTTCTCCATCAGGACACAGAACTCGTCACCGCCCAACCGTGCGATCAGGTTATGATCTTTTAAAACCAGGGTTAAGCGGGCTGCCACTGCACGCAGGACACTGTCACCCACCTGATGGCCATAGCTGTCATTGATGTTTTTAAAGTGGTCCAGGTCAAAAAACAGCAGGGCAAGGGCATGCTGATGCTGCTGGGCCGCCGCAATGGCCTGGCTGCAGCGTAGATCAAACAGCAAACGATTTGGCAAGCCGGTTAACGGATCATGCTGAGCCTGGAAAGCTAATTCCTGCTGAACCTGCTGCAACTCATCAAACTGTGATCGCAGGCTGCCGGACATTTCGTTAAAAACCTGCGCGAGATGCGCAACTTCATCATTCCCTGAAATTTCAACGCTGGCGCCCATATCGCCTTCGCCCATCCGTCGGGTGGCTTGTTCCAGCGCTTTCAAACGACGGGTCAGTAACGATCCCAACCCCAATCCGACCAGGGCGCTTAGTATAACGCTGACCAGCGCAATCGGGATTCCTCGCTTCAACAGGGCCTCAACATTTTTATCCATTTCAGCCCGGGAAAAATGGACTGAAATGGAACCTAACTGCTCAGTGGCATTGGCAATTTCACTGTTTTTGCAGACAATATCCCTGCCGTGGGTATGCACGGGAGCCGGCCCGCCCAGATCAGCGGGGACCGTACTTGCCACGACAATGCCGGATTGATTCAGTAGGACGATCCGCTTGATATGGGGAGCAGTGCTGAAAGGGGCAATAAAAAGCTGGAAGTCCGTTGGTTCTGCAGTCAGCAGAGCCTTACGCCCTAACTGGGATACCAACCCCATAAAGACATCTTCGCGGGTCTGCAACTGCTTCAGGTCAGAATCTCTGTACGCAGTAAAAGTAAACCATAACAGAGGCGTAAATATGGCAATCTGGAGGATAAAGACCACCAGGGCAATCCGGTATTTTAGTGAGAAGGTTATCAACGGGTACCCAATCGTTTCAAAATCCGTCGGGCTGACTCGTAATCCTTGTCACTAACGGCTTTGAAGTACGTACCTGTACTGGCATTGCCAGTTTCAATAAACAGCTGGCGTAGATGTGGATCAACCTGGGCAAGTGAGCTGGTAAGCAATGTTTTTTTGATGATTTCCCGGTCTGCGGCGGGAATTCGGCTGTGCGCAGCAAACAGGGTATGGGGGATGGAAATTGAGTGACCGATCCGTTTAAGTGGCAAGCCAAACTGGGATTCAAAGGTCTTCGAGGTGCCGGAACTGGTGGCACAGGAATCAACCGAGCCGATCTGCAACTGCTGCAGGCAGGCAAGATGGTTGGGAAAGTTTCGAACCGTCAGGTCCTTGCCCGGGGTGAGCCCGGCCTTGTGGACTGCATCCAGCGCAAGATAGGTGACCGCCCCGGTTGCCGGTGGGGTGCCCAGTCGTTTGCCTTTTAAATCAGATAATTTTGTAATAGATGAACCGTTTTTTGCGGAAAACAGGGCAAAAAGATCTTCAGACCGGGCAACCAGCGGGTGA
>JAJTBI010000105.1 GCA_021286935.1 Geobacteraceae bacterium | reverse complement strand
GTGATCAGGTTGGAATAGACCAGCGGATGCTGGAGCTCGATGGAACTGAATTCAAGAGTAACCTGGGCGCCAACGCCATTTTGGGGATCTCTCTGGCTGTTGCCAAAGCTGCTGCTGAAGAGGCAGGCATGCCGCTCTACAAGTATATTGGTGGAGCCAATGCCCGCGAACTGCCCTTGCCGATGATGAACATCATCAACGGTGGAGCCCATGCTGACAACAACGTGGATATCCAGGAGTTCATGATCATGCCTGCCGGTGCCGGTTGCTTTGCTGAAGCACTGCGGATGGGTGCCGAGATCTTCCACGCCCTGAAAGTGCTGAAGGCCAAAGGCTACAACACTGCCGTGGGTGATGAGGGCGGTTTTGCCCCCAACCTGAAGTCCAACGAAGAGGCCCTGGAAGTTATCATGGAAGCGATCGTCAAGGCCGGTTACAAGCCTGGCGAAGATGTGCTGCTGGCTCTGGACGTGGCTTCTTCCGAGCTGTTTGACAAAGAAAAAGGGATTTACACCCTTGAAAACGAAGCCCAGAAGGAAAAAACTCCGGCACAGATGGTGGACTTCTACGAAAACCTGGTCAACAAGTACCCGATCATCTCCATTGAAGACGGTATGGCGGAAAATGACTGGGATGGTTGGAAGCTGATGACCGACCGTCTTGGCAAAAAGATCCAGATCGTGGGTGACGACCTGTTTGTGACCAACCCCTCCATCCTGAAGGAAGGGATACAGAAAGGGATTGCCAACTCAATTCTGATCAAACTGAACCAGATCGGTACCCTGACCGAGACCCTGGAGGCGATTGAGATGGCAAAGCGGGCTGGCTATACCACCGTCATCTCCCACCGTTCCGGTGAGACCGAAGACAGCACCCTGGCTGACCTGGCTGTTGCGGTCAATGCCGGACAGATCAAGACTGGCTCACTCTGCCGTACTGACCGTATAGCAAAGTACAACCAACTGCTGCGGATTGAGGATGAACTAGACACCACCGCAGAGTTCAAAGGTCACGATGTATTCTATAACGTAAAAAAATAGCTTTAAGCACCAGGTAACAGTATGCAAAGGGCGGGTTTATCCCCGCCCTTTCTGTTTTTATCCTTCCCGCAATCATAAAGCACTCCCCAGCAAATTTTGCATTTATGCAATATAGCAATTCATCAACCTCATGTTTGCATAATTGCAAATATGCCTGGCATCAGAATATTCAACAACCAATAATAATATCAATACGTTAAAAGCAACATCAAATATCACCGTGCAAAACCACAATCCAGCAGCATACATAACAACACGTAATAACTACATTTTTTTCAATGGCACACTGTTTGCTAACAAAACTACTAAATTCGCATTAAGCGTACCGGGACTACAGGATGACGAACCAACCGATCTGCCCATATTATGGAAAAAATGATGATTTTTGCGATGTCGGATGCGGGTATATCTCACCCCACGATGTCAACATGATCATCCGCTATTGCAGCAAACGCTACTGCGAATGCGCAAAATACCAGGAACTGGCAGACCGTTATCCCCAAGAAGATATGTTACTCGTAGCTGCAGCCTGAAAGGAATTTCCCATGCTCTACATGCTTTCAAGCACAACTGACCCTGCAACACTTTTGATAGTCCTTACAGTTAGCATACTGTTTTCAGTCATCATCTTGGCAAAGGAGAAGAGACATGACCCAAAGAGAGCTTGAATTGATGCAGCGGATCGAAGAACTGGAACGTCACACCTGGCGTAACAGCTCCATTCTTCGGGCAGTAGCCATGGTTTCTTTCACTGCAATGGTAGGAATTATTGTTGCAGCCGGTGTTATTGGTGGCGGACATGGCAGCCATTGGTCAGGTCCGGCCTGGAATACCATGTGGCTGTATGGCCTTTTTGCCGCCAATGCGGTCTCAATGTTCTGGACCACCCACAAGGATTAAGAGGAGATCTGTCATGCCGATGAAACTATCTCACGCTGCACTGCTTCTGGTGGTCTGTGTTATCTGTGCCGCCTTTAATATGCGTATTTTTCAAGGTCTGGATGATATGATGGGCAGCAACTATTGGGTTATTGACACGACCCAGGGTGACCATGGCTGGTATGGCATGGGGCTGCTGCCACATCTTAAAACCGTTTCAAAGGACGTTGTCAGGGCCGCCAACACTGACGTTGATCCTTCCAACAACTACACCATCTACGCCCAAAGTGGCGATTTTGCCGGCAACTCGGTCTATGGCATCTGTTTTGGTATTCCATTAATCATGTACCTGATCTGGTTTGCCTTTATCATTGGATTTCCAGATCGTGTTGACCCCTACCTACTACCTCGAAGAATATTTACCCTGGCGGTTATTGTTGCCTGTTCCGTCATTGTCAACCTGTTCCTGATGCGTATTGCTGCAGATTTCATTCGCGATCCGATGGCCCGTATTGCCAACATCGCCGGTAACCATTCTTCCTTGCTGTTCCATAATGCCGGTATCTGGTTTGCCATCCTTTTTTCCGCACTGGGAACCCACAATCACTCCTATAACGAAGCACCTGCCCCGGACAGCCGCAACTGGCAAACTCAGGCTTCTGAGAAATTTAACTGGTTGTTTACCCTACTGGCCTTTGTTACCGTACTTGAGGTTGCTCTGGTTAAAAACAAGCTTGCACTTCCCGACGCCGCAGTTGATTACTCGGTCTGGATCATCTGGGTGGTTATCTTCATGCGTATGTTCGGATTCTCGCCTAAATACTGGATTAAGCGCATTCCCGGCATTTCCATTATGGTTGTTGGCACGCTGTTGACCCTGCCTGTTTTCTACCTGCTTGAGCGGGTAACCGGCACCCTTGGCGCCGGATTCGCATCACCAATTCTTGCCAAGGCACTGGGTGCAGAGAACCAGAATATTGGTCTCTCACTGATGATCTCGATCTATCTCGTCTTCTGGATGGAATTTGCCGCTGCCATCCGTATGAACGGCCCAGTGAAAAAAGCGGTAGCTGAAAAGGCCTAAAGGCACGTTTTCCGCCATGAAAACGGAAAGGCCCCGGCGTGGGAACCGGGGCCTTTCGTATATCAGAGCCATACAAATCATCTATTCATCATCAGTATAACAAAAACTTATAGCGTTTTCCCGATGGTCAGGTTAACCGGATATTCCTGAATTGTACCTTCCCGCTCTTTCTTCACGGCCATCACCAAGACAGTTCTAATCTCAACAAAACCGGCTTCACGGAAATAGCCTTCCATCTCCTCGACGCTAAAGCCTTTATGGGGAATACCGGTTGCGTCATCATGGAAGCTGCCATCCTCCTGCTCAAGATCAGCAATGCAGAGCTGTGCACCTGGGTTCATACATTCCTTGAAGTGGGCCATAAGCGGAGCCGGTTCCGGCACATGATGCATGGTCATGCTGCTGACCAGCAGATCAATACCTTTAGGCAGATGCCATTCTGAATTCAGATCAATAAACAGAGCCTGCAGATTGGAAATACCAGCCTCACGGGCCTTAGTTTCAAGCTGTTCCAGCATCCCTCGGGAACTGTCAACGGCAATTGCCTCCTTGACCAACGGCAGTAATCCCAGTGTCACTAATCCAGTTCCAGCGCCATAATCAAGCATCCGCATACCCGGTTGCGGATCAGCTTCAGCAATGATGGCCTCTACCACGGCCTTGGCCAAAGCCACCCGGCGAGGCAGATTATCCCATTGGCTGGCACGACTATCAAAATCAGGACGGATATGTTGCGTCATGTAAGCTGACTCCTTTACTTTTCAAGCTGACAGGCACGATCCCATTCTTCATATCCTTCACCAGCCAGGGCGAGGAAAGACACTATTCGCTGCCGGTAATATTCCAGCTGAGTGGCTTCCTGCAGCATCTGATCAAGCTGGTCAGAATGTACCAGGTTTAGCTCATGCATAAAACGATACAGGGCAGCCAGCGCCTCAAGATGCCGTTCAAGTACCGCCATTTCGGGCTCAAGGGTACGAGTAATGTACCAGTTGCCGGCAAAATAACGTATCTGACCAGATTGAGGCCGCAGAGCATTGCGTTGTAGAAAATCAAGCACATAATCCCGCAGATAGTAATCTGCACTGTAAGCAAGCCCTGAGGCATGCTCAGGTGTCAGGCCAGATTGCTGTAACCAGATATAAAATTGCTGAAGTAACTTCTGGCACTGCTCATCAGCCCGCAGTTCCTCTTCCATGGTTTCAAAATCAAAATCTTCATGATCAAAAGTAATCTCAGTCATACAACTCCCGTATTATTTCATGGTTCGTGGATCTAGGGCATCACGGATCCCCTCACCCAACAGGTTATAGGCCAGTACGGTTACCAGAATTGCCTTTCCGGGAAACAGGGAAAGCCACCAGGCAAATTCAATATAGTCCTTGCCAGACGTCAGGATATTGCCCCAACTTGGTGTCGGAGGCTGAACACCGATCCCCAGAAATGACAAGGCTGATTCAGTCAGAATCGCTCCGGCTACCCCCAGCGTTGCCGCAACCAGCACCGGAGAAAGGGCATTGGGAAGGATGTGACGCAGGATGATCCGCAGGTCTGAGCAGCCGATGCAGCGGGCAGCCATGACGTAGTCCATTTCGCGGATAGCCAGCACCTCGGCCCGCACCAGTCGAGCCACCCCCATCCAGCCGGTCAGACCGATCACCGCCATAATGATCCAGATCGAAGGATTCAAAAATGCGATAACCGCAAGAATCAGAAAAAAGGAGGGAAAGCAGAGCATGATATCAACACAACGCATTAACAGGCTATCTACCCAGCCTCCGTAATAGCCTGCTACCAGACCTACCAGAGTGCCAAGGAATACCGCTATTCCCACTGCCACAAAACCGACTTTCAGAGAAATCCTTGCCCCGAACAATACCCGTGTCAGCACATCCCGGCCTAACTCATCAGTACCGAACCAGTGCTTCCATGAAGGCGGTTGCAATACATCCCAGGCATTAATCGCAGATGGCTCGTAAGGGGTAAGAAAAGGGGCCATCAGTGAGACTACAAACAACAGCAGTACCACTATTAAACCGGCCATGGCCATCCGGTTACGCTTGAGCCGAGGCCAGAAAACTGATGCGATGAATGTAGTTTTAAATGTGGTCATTGCTGTCTGATCCGAGGGTCTGCAAGGGCATAGCTGATATCAGCTATCAGGTTCCCCAGCAGGGTCAGAAACGCTCCTATAACCAGAATCCCCATTACCATCGGATAATCCCGTGACATAACTCCTTGATAAAAAAGTTGTCCCATGCCAGGAATGGCAAAGATGGTTTCAAATATTACACTGCCACCAATCAATCCAGGAATGGAAAATCCCAACAGCGTTATCAGCGGTAACAGGGCATTGCGCAAGGCATGCTTCCAGATCACGACCCGTTCTGACAGCCCCTTGGCTCGGGCTGTGGTAATGTAGTCTTGGCTGATTACCTGCAACATTGCTGAACGCATATAACGGGAAACACCGGCGAATGAGCCGAATGAGGCAACACAGATCGGCAGTATCAAATGTTTCGTAAGATCCCAGAGTCGTCCAAGCCAGCTGTAGGACTCATAACCAAGTGTATGTAGACCAGAAATCGGCAACCAGTTCAGCCTGACCCCAAAGAAGTACATCAACAGCAGGGCTAACCAAAAGGTAGGCACAGCAAACCCCAGAAACACAACAACAGTGATACCTTTATCAAGTATCGTATCCCTTTTTACAGCAGCCAGCACCCCGATCGGAATCGCAAGACCAAACTCAATAATCAGAGCCACCAGATTAAGCGAAAGGGTAATCGGCAGGCGCTCCTTAATTTTGTCCAGCACGGGGCGGTTATCACTGGAAAAAGAACGCCCCAGATCCAGCTTTGCCAGCTTCCCCAGCCAGCTAAAATACTGTTCGTGAAGCGGTTTATCCAGACCGTAGAACTTGGTCAGACGCTCTCTGGCTTCTTTACCCACCTTGGGGTTCATGGCCATCTGCATATCCACCGGCTCACCAGGTGCCAGATGAATAACCGCGAAGGTGATCAGGGTAATCCCCAACATGAGCGGTACCAGCATGGCTATCCGTTTCAGCAGGTAGGAGGTCATTTATGCTCCGGCAAGGTACTGTTTAAAGGCCTGCAAGGCCTGACCACGGTGGCTGATCCGGTTTTTTTCATCAAGCGGCAGTTCTGCCATGGTCTGCTGATAACCATCCACCAGAAAGAGTGGATCATAGCCAAAACCATGCTCCCCTCTGGGCTGATCGACAATCGTGCCCCCTACCCTGCCCTCAAACAGTTGCTCAACACCATCAGGACTGACAAAGGCCATACTGCAGACAAAGGCTGCACTACGCTCAGCCTCAGACAGATCGGCCACCTCTTGCAATAGTTTGCTGTTATTAGCGCTGTCATCTGCATTAGTTCCTGAAAAGCGGGCAGAGAACACACCAGGATGACCGTCAAGGCCACTAACAACCAGACCTGAGTCATCGGCCAGCACTGGCAGACCCGTGGCCTTGCAAGCCTCACGAGCCTTTTTCAAGGCATTGTCGCTAAAGGTAGCGCCATCCTCAACCGTCTCCGGCAGATCCGGTAGATCAGCAGCACAGAGCACCTCTTCCACCAGCCCATCCAGTAGTGCCCTGATCTCCTTGATCTTGCCCCGGTTCCGGGTGGCAACCAGCAACTGCTTCATCGCGACAAGGCCTCTTGCTGATGGGTAAACAGCTGATTGATTCCTGCCATGGCCAGGTTACGCATGGCATCCATCTGCTCCAGCGTGAATGGCTCTGCTTCAGCAGTACCTTGCACCTCTACAAACCGTCCTGATGAGGTCATAACAAAGTTCATGTCCACTTCAGCACTGGAATCCTCCTGATAATCAAGATCAAGTACGGCCTGACCATCCACAATTCCCACGCTGACTGCAGCTACTGCCTCCTTGAGCGGACTTTCAGCAATCTTGCCCTGGACCAGCAAAGACGAAATTGCATCAACCAAGGCAACATAAGCGCCGGTAATTGAGGCAGTACGGGTGCCACCATCCGCTTGGATCACATCACAATCCAGATAAATGGTGCGCTCTCCCAACTTGGTCATGTCAGTGACAGCCCGCAGAGAACGACCAATCAGGCGCTGAATTTCAAGGGTTCTGCCACTTTGTTTACCTTTGGCAGCCTCACGGGATGAACGGGTATGGGTTGCGCGGGGAAGCATGGAGTATTCAGCCGTCACCCAGCCGGTACCTTTACCACGCAGAAACGGCGGCACAGACTCCTCTACGGAGGCGGTGCAGATGACTCTGGTATCTCCAAACTCTACCAAAACAGCACCTTCCGGGTGTTTGATAAAGTGCCGTGTCATAGTAATGGGGCGTAACTGTTGCAAACTCCGTCCTGCTCGTACCATCATGAGACTCCTTGGCTGTATAAAGTGGAGAAAATGTACGGATTACGGCACCAGCTGTCAAACAAAAAGGGGAATCCATAGCTGGATTCCCCTCTGAAAAATCTTGATATTTTGGTTATTCGTTAACCAAGAAAACTGCTACTGCTCCGGGCTCTGTTCTGAAGAATGGTTGAATCAACCACGTCTCCGCAGCAACTGCACTTCCAGGCATCAAAAGAACGAACAAAATCATAATATTTTTCAGCAAACATACGACCCTGGCAACGCGGACATCTCATGGCATACCCTCCTTCAAAGAAAAGGTGACAGATCAAAGTGCAGTAGGTGAGAGCTACCTATTCACCTTGCGTGCCAACAGGAGTACATGCGTCCTTTGAATAACCTACAAACAACTTTTTATGATTTTATTTCAATGACTTAAAGCTATCTGACAGTAGTTTAAACTTTTTTACACCGATTCCTTCTACCTGCATCAGCTCGTTCAGATCCCTAAAATAGCCATTTTTTTGACGATATTCTATAATCCGACGAGCAAGTGTTGGCCCAATTCCTGGAAGCAAATCAAGATCAGACTCGGTCACCTGATTTAAATCAAGCGGCATCCCAAGAGTCAGGAGCTGACTGGATTTCATGGGGCTGTATTGTATTATGGCCCTGTTATCAGGGCCTTTACAAATAAGATGAAGTGTCTTTCCTGTCTGTACGGGGGCTGACAACAGGTCAGAACGCAGTGAAAGATCTCCAGCACACAAAGGCTTAGCCACAAATATGACGCTATTCGTCAAATTAGTGTCGCCAACCTGATATACACCGGGATGAACAATATCCCCGGAGATCTGTATGACGGCTACGGAAGCCAATGACACAAAAGGGGCCGTCAATCCGGCTGTTTTAGCTGGTTGACGACCCCTTCCGATCAATAACAGTGCCACCACGATCGCAACTGCAACCATGGCAATCCGCTGATTATAGCAATGACTAGGCCTGCTCCTCATGATGCAACTTAAAGTCTATACCATCAATCAAAGCCTGGTATGAGGCATCGATAATATTGTCTGACACCCCGACCGTGCCCCATCGGCCTGTTTTATCACCCAGTTCAATCAGCACCCGGATGGCTGAAGCAGTGCCCTGACCAGCGGGTAATACCCGCACCTTATAATCATGCAGTTTAACCTCTTTCAGCTTGGGATAAAATTTTTCAAGCGCCTTACGCAACGCATTATCCAGTGCATTGACCGGGCCATGTCCCTCAGCAGCTGTATGTTCTATCTTGCCGCCTACTTTGATCATAACCGTTGCTTCAGAGGTTGGTTTCTGATCATCAGTGCGTTTCTCGTCAATCACCCTGAACCCCATGATCTGGAAAAATTTCTTGTGGGTACCCAAAGCTTTTTTCATCATCAGCTCAAAAGAGGCCTCTGCCCCTTCAAACTGGAAGCCACGGTTTTCCATCTCCTTGATCTCTTCAAGAATCTCCTGGGTAACCGGATCTTTACTGTCAAGGTTAATCTGGAACTCTTCTGCCTTTGCCAGAATGTTGGACTTGCCGGAGAGGTCAGACACCAGCACACGGGTGCTGTTGCCGACCAGTTCAGGCCGGATATGCTCATAGGTTTCGGGATGACGCTGGATGGCGCTGACATGTACCCCACCCTTGTGAGCAAAGGCAGATTTGCCAACATAGGCTAGATGTTTGTCAGGAGAAAGGTTAGCCAGCTCAAAGATATAATTGGATACTTCACGCAGATGACGCAGTTGATCATTACTGATACAGTCTTTTTTCAGTTTTAACTTGATAGCAGGAATGATGGAGCAAAGATTGGCATTACCACAACGCTCACCAAAGCCGTTAATGGTGCCCTGTACCTGCACAATACCCTGATCAACCGCCACAATAGAGTTGGCCACCGCACACTCACCATCATTGTGGGTATGTATCCCCAGTGGTATGGTGATCTGCTTTTTAAGCTTACCAATAATTTCAGCCACTTCATAAGGCATGGTACCACCATTGGTATCACAGAGAATGATGCAGTCGACCTTGGCATCCTGGGCCGCCAGCAGGGTCTTTACGGCGTACTCAGGATTGGCCTTGTACCCGTCAAAGAAATGCTCGGCATCGTAGAACACCTCTCCTACATTCTGCTTCAGGAACACCAATGAGTCATTGATCAGCTCCAGATTTTCTTCCAGCGATATCCGCAAAGCTTCACGCACATGAAAATCCCAGGTCTTACCGAAGATCGTGATAACATCAGGCTCAGCTGCAATCAGGGTCTTGATGTTATGATCTTTATCCGGCGTAGTCTTTGCGCGGCGGGTTGAACCAAAGGCAGCAATTTTAGCCTGCTGCAGTTTTTCTTTCTTAATATCATTAAAAAACGCAACATCCTTTGGATTACTGCCGGGCCAGCCA
>JAJTBI010000104.1 GCA_021286935.1 Geobacteraceae bacterium | reverse complement strand
GAGTTTGCTGACTTCTTCTTTCTTCCTGAAACATCTTCAGATAGGTCATCCGACCAGGAATTGAGCGTCCTTTTCAGTCAACTTCGTAAACTTGATACAGTAAACAGGGCGTTGGTGCTCAATGCTTTAAAGGGAATGCTTGCGGGTATTTCAGATTGAGCGGGTATAGATGTTCTTAAGTTGAGGCGGGGGATTTCTTAGACAGCAGTTAGGAATGTGGCTATTTTATCGGATAACTCGCCGATGTTGTATGGTTTTGTAAGGTGATCATTTGCTCCTAAGGTCATAGCCAACTCTTTGGAACATCTTATGAGATCAGCTGTCACTACGATCACTGGGATATTTAGATTGCGTATTCCTCCTTCTCCACTTCTTATTTTTTTCAGTAGTTCCCCACCATTGAAGTCCGGCAGTATCCAGTCAAGCAGTACAACGTGAAATACTCTTTCGGACAGAGCAATTAATGCCTCCGCACCATTATGCGCCTGATGACAGTTATAGCCAAATCGCTTGAGAGCTGCGGAAGCTACCAAGCGACTGGTTGAGTCGTCATCAATTATTAAGATGCAAGGATCCATTTTAGGCATTCAAAATCTGCTTGTTTGGCTCATATTTTTCGATGAACTGATACATGCATGGTGGGCTATTTATGCCTTAAAAACGTCTGGTATAGAGTAAATAGCCCTGAATATACGTATTGTCAATCTCTGTACGCATAATTATGCGTTCAATATGTTTTGTTTGCTGGTCACCCTGTCAGTACACAGGAGGATTCAGCATGCAATCTGCGAATGAATTGCTTGGCAAGCGTATACGGGAACTGAGAAAAAAGGCAAAGCTTACCCAAGAACAGGTAGCTGAATTACTCGGCATTGACCAAAAACATATGAGCCGTATCGAACTGGGTAAAAGTTACCCCAGCCTTGATCGACTCATCAAAATTTCCGAGGTTGTTGGTGTTTCTCTCCCGAAATTGTTTGCGTTTGACCACGTCAAGCCAGAACGGGAGTTACAGCAACAGATTGCTGAAATGCTAATTCAACTTGAATCGAAAGATTTAAAAAGAGTTTTTCGGATCGTTGAAGCTTTTCTCGATAAATAGTCAAAGAGTGCCTGTTGGCGACCACCTTGTCCAATATAGTACAGCACCAAAATATGAATTTCATTTTAGCTTGCAACGCACAAAAACAAAATAACAGAACAATATCAACATCTTATTGACAGCGAGAATTGAGTATGATATTGTACAATCACGTAATATCGCACAAACCGAACGCACACGCATCACAACACATGTAACACCATTGCTCGCCTGACGCACCACCTCAACCGTAGCACCCAACCCCGCTATTTAGCAGAGTACACCACTGAACTACCCAATATATGAGCCCCTGAGTGCTGATTACCGGCATTTCAGGGGCTCTTTGCGTTCTGCGCGTGCATATCATTCTCACAAGGAGGTTGCCATGCAACTGCCCCAGTACCTCATCTGTCTTGCCACCCGCCACGAAAAAGCCAAAGAGATCCATGAAGAAGAATTGAGAAACGTTACCCATACCAACAAAAAAATAACCAACTCCCTGCTTGTCGAACAGATGACCTATCCCAATGAACTGGTCATGCTGCAGGAAACCATCAAAGCACTTGGTAAACGTCCTCGCTGTCTCAAGAAACTCTCCAATGCAGCCTTGGGATGCTTTGCCTACATATTTCGCTCAAAAATGGCCAGCGAACTGTTCACCGAAGGCCATGAAATAATCGCTAAACTGGCATGTAATCCAGAACTGTCCGTCATTTACCTGGAAAGCCTCACAGAACTGCAGCAACAAGGCTGGTTACGCATCATTCAACAAAGTCAAAGCGGCTTTACCGACCAACCGCCCTACAGCCTGATGCAGACTTATCTTGAACTGGGCGAGACCTTCCATAAGGAAATGGGCGTTGCCGCGCAAAGTGGGCGTCTGTTCACCTCCAACGACACCTACCTTGATGCGGTATTCAACTACCTTGAAAACATCACCCGCAATGAAACCACCCTGTACCGTGTTACTGACTCTGAACAGGACCTGACCACTGCCGAACCCCATGAATGGTATCGCCAGGTCGTTATGCGGGTTGAAGCCTCAAACATCTCCTTACCTGCCTATGACTTGATACAGGAGTACAAACTCAGCATCTACCAATACCTTTGCCTGATAGGGCTCCTTGGCAAACGTGACGGCGACATCGGTTATGACTTCCGCGACACCAATAATGTAGTACGGGTCTTTGCCCAAGGCAGAATCTGCCGCAAAAGGATGCGAGAGCACCTGTTCGGCGAAACCAGCCAACTGATCCGCTGTAAGTTGCTGGAGCCCAGCAACGGTTCGCATGGTGAATCAATACATCTCAGTCATCTTGCCATCATCGGCCTGATTGGCACTGAAGGACTTCTACAGGCCCAGCAGCAACTGCAACAACGCATAAAAAGTATAACCCTCTTTGACTATGAAGAGCCGACCATCAGCAAAGATGCCTTGATGCTTCCAGAAACCGTCATGGAATCAATCCGTGCTCTGATCTTCAGTGAAACCAAACTTGGTCACAACATCAGGGAAAAATGGTATAGCGCACTCCCTTCTGCCTGGGGATCACCAACCGGCAGCACTGTCCTACTTTATGGTCCTCCTGGCACCGGTAAGACCCTCACCGCTCAATACCTTGCCAGTGAAATGAAACTCCCCCTCCTTAAGATTGATGCCTCAAAGATACTTAGTTGCTGGGTCGGCAACAGTGAACAGAATGTACGGCGTATCTTTGATGATTATGCAGCTATCCAGCGGAGTCTGGATAAATCACCGCTGCTGCTGATGAACGAGGCCGATCAGTTGTTGGGAGCAAGGGGGGCAGGCGAGCATGCGGTAGATAGGATGAACAACAACATGCAGAACCTGTTTTTGGAAGGGCTGGAACGGTTCACTGGCATTCTGGTTGCCACCACCAACCGCAGAGACCTGCTTGATGATGCCTTTGGCAGACGCTTTACTTACAAACTGGAATTGCCCCAACCAGACAGATATCTGCGGCAGGAACTCTGGAAACAGCACCTGCCGCAGAAACGAATTGCTGATGATGTTGATGTTGGAGCACTGGCCGAACTGAACTTAAGCGGTGGTGAGATTCGACTGGTGGTTGAACGGGCAGTACGGATGGCTGCCTTTAAGGGTTCAGCCCTGTTGCGGCATGATCTGCTGTGGGAAATTGCTCAAGAAGAGTTGACCAGCACCAACCGAACTTCCAGCAAACGCAGGATCGGTTTCTGATAAAGGGGATATGCATGAAAGTAGCCTTTCGACAACAGGTCTCTGACTATGACTGTGCACCAACCAGTCTGCTGAATGCCTTGAGTTACCTGTTCCATAGACATGAGATACCACCCTTTGTGGTGCAGAGAATCTATCGGGAAAGCCTCGACCACCGAGCTGCCAAAGGCACCACTGCCCGTGCCATGCGTGAAATAGGCTTCTGGCTGGCAAGTTACCGTGAACAGCACTTCAAACGGTTTGCGCTTGCCACACAGTACCTTTCCGGCAAACAGGTCCATCTCGATCAAAATAGCAAAATCATCTCCTGCATTATGGAGCAAGGGGTAGCACTGCTCAGTATCCATGCCACAGCCCATGAACGGCATTACATACTGGCCTTAAGTAGAGAAGACGATTGGTTGCACTGTTATGACCCGTACCTGCGCAGCAGTAAGTTTGTTACCAATGAAGCGGTAAAGTTCATTGAACAGCAGGGGCCGCAACAGCCCAACTTGCGAATACGGAGTGACTGGTTAGACCGGACCGGTTCACAGACCAGTACTCCCCATGACCGAAAATATATCTTTGGCTGTCCTGAATACCGCGAATGCCTGCTGCTGAACAGAATCAAGCCGTAACAACGCACACCACTACCAAACCTCCCAACCACACCATGAACAGCCCAATGCGCAGTAGCGCTGATGGATTGGTGCGTCTACTGCTCGCAACAGCACGAAAGGAGCGACACCATGAGTTTACGTCATTTGCCGGATGGAATCACCAATCGCAGGGTACTGCTGGCAGTGGCCCTGGCGATTAAGAACCTGGAGCGGGTCACTGGCACCATCATTGAGTATGACATTACCCGAGATGATGCCGAGGCAGTCTGCAGTGCCATGATCAACCTCTGGTCGATCCTGGAAAGCAACGGCTACACCATTGATGGCGATACCAACCGCTTGCGGAAGGTGCCGCCATGAGCAGCACAGCTTCATACACAACCAACACACCAAAGGCCCACCGATCATCGGTTGGGCCTTTGTCATTCAAGGAGGTGAGCTGCAATCAACCATCAAAAAAGTTGTCGCACCACGCAGCAGCAACCATTCATCAGAAAGGAGCAGATCATGAGTACCGCAGTTGCACGAATCGAGTTTGACAAGGAGCAGATGGCAGTTATCGAGTCACAGTTCTTTCCCTCAGGGGCAACCAAGGCAGAACAGCAATACTGCTTTTCCGTAGCACGTGAGTTGTGCCTGAATCCGATCACCAAGGAAATCTTCTTTGTAAAGCGTCGTCAGAGGATCGCTGACACCTGGGTCACCAAGGTGGAACCGATGGTCGGCAGGGATGGGTTCCTGTCCATTGCCCACCGTACCAACCAGTTTGCCGGAATAGAGACCAGCGCCACCATAAGGGAGGCACCGGTACTGGAAGAGGGACAATGGCGCTTGAAGCAGCAGTTGGTGGCTGAATGCAGTGTCTGGCGCAAGGACAGCCCCAAACCGTTCACGGTGCAGGTTGCCTATAACGAGTACTGCCAAAAAACAGCAGAAGGTCAGCCAACTAAGTTCTGGGCAGAAAAACCGGAGACCATGTTGAAGAAGGTGGCTGAATCCCAGGCACTCAGAAAAGCATTCAACATCCATGGCGTCTATTCCCCTGAAGAGCTGGGTGCCGGTATTGAACTGGACAACGGCGATGTGATCGAGACTGAGTACACCAGAATCGAACCTGACAAGTCACACCTCAGCGTGGTCAAGAACAAGCCTGAACCGCCACGCAAACCAAAATCTGTCCCACCAGCACCTGAACCTGAGCCGGAACCGGATACCTATGATGATGACGAAGGGTGGCCGCCGCCACCTCCCGTCAATGGACAGATCGTGAATGAATTGACTCTGCAGTTGATCGACCTGCTGGAGGGTAAGCATATCGCCTATGACTTAAGTTTTGACGGCAATGAAGGGATTATCTCGGCAAGTTCCTTCAATGAGAAGGAGTTGCTGAAGTCATCCGGTTTCCGCTGGTCAACAGAGCAGAAACGCTGGATTCACCGTTTCATCAATGAACCGTTCTAAGAAAGGAGCAGTGTATGGACCTGATACCATTTATCGAACATGCCCTGGTTGAGTTAAATAGCAGTAAGAGTGCTGAACTGGGAGACCGTACCCAGTATATCGGCTCCAGTGATGTGGGTAGTTGCCCCAGAAAAGTTTGTTTGCAGAAGACCTGTCCCGGTGAAACACCTGATACCAGCACATTACTCAAGTTCAGCAGGGGGCATGTTGCTGAGACCTTATTGATCGAAATCTTCAATGCAGGTGGCGTCAAGCAACTCTATGACACTCAGGTGGAAGTGAGACATCCGGTTTATCCACTCAAAGCTCATATCGACTTCCTGTTCTATGCCGACTTTGACGGCAAGCAGCAGTTGCATATTGTTGAACTGAAATCAGTCAGCGGTATTCCTGATGAACCGTATCCCCAATGGATAGACCAGATCAATTTCCAGCTTGGCCTGCTGCAGATCAAATATCCCAAACGGAAGGTACGGGGCTCAATCCTGGCCATTGACCTGAATGCCGGAGAGCTGAAGCAGTTTGATGGTTTCGAGTACAACGAGGCACTGTTCAATTACTTGGTCAGCAAAGGATTGCGGATACTTGATTGCCTGAACGGAGAGGAGGAGCCGCAACCATCCCCTTCGTTTCTGTGTGCCTACTGCTCCTACCGTACTGATTGTCCCTCCATGACCGTACCGGAGGTGGAACTGCCTCCTGAGGTTGAAGCCCTTGCCAACCGGTATCTGAAACTGAGCGAGGTCAGGCATGCTGCTGATACCAAATTGAAGAATATCAGGGAGGGATTGCTTGAGTTTGCTGGCCCGTCATTCAAAGGCAGGAGCGATACCATTGAGTTGATAACCTCATCAGTTGGACCATCAGCAATGGTGGACAGCAAACTGCTGAAGCATCAATACCCTGATATTTATCCTGCTGTATTGAAAGAACGGGCCGGCTTTACCAAGCTGGAGTGCCGTTATTCAGCATAAGCAATCGTAACACCATTACCAATAGAAGCGCCCTTTGACCACTGGTCAGGGGCGTTTCTGCTTTTCAAGACTAATCCGTAAAAAGTTTACATACGAAAGGACAAATAACCATGCAGGAAACAGACAGCAGCAACCAACACAAAACCAGCAGGCGAACGATCCGCTTACGGCAGATCAAGGCGGTTTATGAGCCATTTGTTATCAAGGAGGAGGATGGTCAGTATTTGCCACCATTTGCCAAGTACACCAGCCCTGAACAGGTGGCTGATACCTTCAGGTTTCTGCAAAGCGAAACCAAGGAATATTTCTTCTCCATCCACTTAGACGGCAAGAACCGGATCAACTGTGTTGATGAGGTATCAGTTGGTTCTCTGAATCAAAGCATTGTCCATCCTCGTGAACTGTTCAAGACAGCCCTGCTCTCATCAGCAGCGGCAATCATCCTGGTACACAACCATCCCAGTGGTGACCCGACACCAAGCAGGGAGGATATCGACATCACCAGGCGAATCAAGGAAGCAGGTGAGATTCTTGGGGTGAAACTGCTGGATCATATCGTTATCGGCAGCAGTTACCTGTCTTTCGTGGAAAGGGGATTGCTATGAATGCACAGTTTGATTCAGGCCAGATAGTTGTGACTGCTGGCATACATGCCTTTATGGAGAACGATCCGCACTTCAGTCAGCATGTGCATCATTTCCTTGCTCGTCACCTTTCTGGTGACTGGGGGGATCTCTGTACGGAAGATTGGGCAACCAACGAGGAGGCGCTGCTGGATGGTTACCGGTTGTTCTCTGCCTACAAGCAGGAAGGGATGCCGCCTATCTGGATCATCACCGAGGCGGACCGTTCAGTGACAACCATTTTACTGCCTGATGAATATTGAAAAGGAGACGAATATGAACTGCAAACAGATGATACTGGAGAAGCTGAAGGAACAGGTGATTAACCGCATGGCAAACAATGACACCCTGATTCGTCGGGTGGCAGAGGAGGTGCTTGATGAGATTGATTATGGTGATATCGCTTCCTTGCTGAATGTCAGCACTAATGACATTGCCGGTGAGATTGACTCGTTTGAACTGCTGAATGAGATCGCTGACACCATCGACATGGACTTCTTGAAGGAGGCAATAGTAGAGAGGTGCGATATGGATGACCTTGCCAGCAAAGTTGCGTCAATGCTGCCCACCAACTTCCTTGATGATATTGCCATTCAGGCAACAGAGGAGATCATTGCCGAAATTAATGATGGGAGCAGTGCTGCATAAACACTGTCAATCTGAAGTGTACCACAACCAACAAAGCTCGGAGATACCTGAAACTGTCAGTCTAGGGTGGTCTCCGGGCTTTGTTTGACAGAACTGTCAGGAGCCACACATGCATGGTCAGAAAATCGGCTATATCAGAGTTTCATCAACAGATCAAAATACAGAACGGCAACTCGATGGCCTTACACTCGACCGGACATTCACCGACAAGGTTTCCGGCAAGTCAACCGACCGGCCGCAATTGCAGGAGATGCTGCGTTTCGTCAGGGATGGCGATCACCTATTTGTGCATTCCATGGATCGGCTTGCCCGTAACCTGATCGACCTGCGGCAGATGGTACAGGAACTCACTAAACGAGGAGTCAGGATCACCTTCGTCAAGGAGGGGCTTACCTTCAACGGAGAGGATGCCGCAATGTCGGTGCTGCTGCTTTCAGTCATGGGGGCTGTTGCAGAGTTTGAACGTGCCATTATCAAGGAACGGCAAGCAGAGGGTATTCGCATTGCTAGGCAGAAAGGAGTCTATAAAGGGAGAAAGGCTGCATTGACCGATGAGCAGATTGAGGAGGTCCGGCAGAAGATTGCGGCTGGGATTCCGAAAGCTAAGATTGCGAGGGAGTATAAGTGCTCACGGGAGACGATTTATAAATACACTCAACTAAAAGAAGTTGAATAACCATTGCTGAATTGGGCACGGGTTAGTTGGTGGGAGGGGAAGACGCACATCCGAACTACCATTAACCTCAACCAACTATGTGACCCTGTTGAGCAATTTCGCGTCCGACACTGAACTCTACGGCTCAGTATACCGGATATTGTACCGCTCAGTATACCCAACAGGTGTACTGCAAATACAGTCAATAATTCAGAATAGTTATAAGGATGTTGGTTTGATTCCCAAAATGGGAGTCGCATTCGGGAGTCTCACAGCAGTTACTTATTCCAAATTGCTTTCAAGCTGACACTTAAAACATGATTGACACTCACATATAGCGGCAATAATAAGTATCATCTTAATTGCTAAATGGAATTAGTCTCGGCAAGTTCTGCATTCACCCCATCCCTCAACACTGCACTCGGCTTAAACGCCAAAACCTTACGTGCTGCTATTGTAATCACCTCACCGGTCTGAGGATTCCGCCCACGCCGATCGTTCTTCTGACGTACTTCAAACTTTCCGAAGCCGGATATTTTAACATCCTCACCGGATTCCAGTGCGTCCTTCAGCAGGTCAAAAACGACTTCAACGAGGTCCTGAGCGTCTTTCCTGGTTGTACCGACTTTCTCTGAAACTCGTTCGACGATATCCGCTTTTGTCATTAGTCCATTACCTTCGATTACTTTAATACATAAATAACTGCTTTTCTATTCAGATTAATGCCATGATTGTTGCCGAATTTTTGTGTAATACCGAACGGCATGATAGTAACATGTTTTGGTGGAATATTGTAATTATCAATCAACCATTTAGCCACGCTCGATGCTCGCATTAATCCCAATTTGTCGTTATAAGGGATTGAGCCAATCTTGTCAGTATAACCAACAATGCTGAAGTTATACCCGTTTTTGTATTTGCTCAGCTTGTCGGTTAGATGCCTTGAGGTGTCTTCTTTAATCGCATATTTATCGAAATCAAATTCAACAGCAATCTCATCTACCAATTTGTCAGAAACTATTTCAGTCGCGAATATATAGGTGTTATTTTTTGAATTATCAGACTTCACCTGAAGAGGTTGGAGGATCAACACTAATATGATGCAAATTAAACATCTGCAAGGAAGTCATTCCCGCGATGATTGTAGTCACAACACGTTACAAGCTCTTCTATATGATCTGGTAACGCATACTCTTTGCTGATATCGTATGTTTCGAGCTCGTCGTCATTATTATTACTTTCAAATGCCGGCACTGAAATTGAGTTCATTGATAGAAAGCTTAAGCATTGCAGAATACAAATAATAGCCGCCAGCGAAAATATTATTATGATCGGATACAGACTAGACTGGACTTTGATGAGATTAAACAAGGCTACGCTGAAAGTTAAAAGAAAAGTGCCTAAATTTAGCAATGTCTTAACCTTGTCGGTAAGGGTATCACGTCGCTTTTGTTCAAGCTCAAAAATTAGGGTAGCTTTATCAAATTGATTCTTTGTCGCATCATCATCTAATGATGCTTTATCAAATTTGATTGTTTTTCCGGGGA
>JAJTBI010000008.1 GCA_021286935.1 Geobacteraceae bacterium | reverse complement strand
GATAGCTGCTGCCAATGCCCTTTCCGATATCTATGCCATGGGGGGCAAGCCTCTGACCGCCATGAATATTGCCTTTTTTCCAACCTGTAGCCTTCCGCCGGAGGTTCTTGGTGAAGTGCTGGCTGGGGGGCAGGATGCCCTGAATGAGGCTGGCTGCTGTCTGGTAGGGGGACATACGGTTGAAGATGAAGAAATGAAGTATGGACTGTCTGTGACTGGTACCGTGCATCCTGATCAGGTGCTGCGTAACAGTACCGCCCGGCCCGGTGACCTACTGTTGCTGACCAAACCGTTGGGCAGCGGCATCCTGTCCACGGCAGTCAAGGGGGAGATGGCAACCGAGGCGCAGGAGGCAGAGGCGGTACGCTGGATGTCTCTTCTGAACCGGGCTGCTGCCGAGTTGATGTTGCGTTACAATCCTTCTGCCTGTACCGACGTAACCGGCTTTGGTCTGATCGGCCATAGCTGCGAGATGGCCCTGGGGGCTGGAGTGAGCTTTCGCTTGCATCTGGATGCGATCCCTTTGATGGCAGGTGTTGCTGAGCAGATTGCAGACGGTATGGTGCCAGCCGGCTGTTATCAGAACCGTAGTTTTTATCTTTCAAAGGTTGATACCGACGGGTATGAAGAGGATCGGCTGTTGCCACTCTTTGATCCCCAGACCTCCGGTGGCCTGCTGATCGCCTTGGCCCCTGATGATGCGGCATTGTTTCAGGTTGAGGCCAGCAAAAACAGCATCTTCTGCGCAACAATCGGTGAGGTGCTGCATCAGGCGGCCCTGCCGGTGATCATGAACTAAATTCTCTTGTGTTGTATACGCGTTGCAGCTTCAAAAGCACTTGGCAGGCGCCAGTCTCCCATGCTACAAAGCTCTCTCCTGACCGCAGATCATTAAGATATTCAAACCAACATACATCGAGGTGTCATCATGGCCAAAATTACGCGGGCGCTGATCAGTGTTTCCGACAAGACCGGTATTGTAGAACTTTCTAAAGCCCTGGCAGGCTACGGGGTGGAGATCCTTTCTACGGGCGGGACCGCCAAGCTGCTGCGTGAGGCAGGCTTGACGGTGAAGGATGTGTCTGAGTTTACCGGGTTCCCTGAGATGCTGGATGGCCGGGTCAAGACCCTGCACCCCAAGGTACATGGCGGTCTGTTGGGTATCCGTGACAATGCAGAGCACCAGGCCAAAATGAAGGAGCATGGCATAGAGCCGATTGACATGGTGGTGGTAAACCTTTACCCCTTTGAGGCAACCGTAGCCAAGCCGGACTGCACCCTGGAAGATGCCATTGAAAACATTGATATTGGTGGCCCCACCATGCTGCGTTCTGCTGCCAAGAACAACCATGATGTGACCGTGCTGGTTGATGCTGCCGATTACGCCACGGTTCTGGAAGAGATGGCTGCCAATGCCGGTTGCGTTTCAGTTAAGACCAACTTCCGTCTGGCGGTTAAGGTGTATCAGCATACCGCAGCCTATGACGGTGCCATTTCAAACTGGCTGGGGGCTCGTCTGGATGAGACGGTCGCTGAATATCCCGATACGTTTACCATTCAGGTTAAAAAGGCTCAGGACCTGCGTTATGGTGAGAACCCCCACCAGTCAGCCGCCTTCTATGTAGAGCGCGGCATAACGGAGCCCTGTGTTTCCAATGCGGTTCAGCTGCAGGGCAAAGAACTTTCCTTTAACAACATTATTGACCTTGATGCTGCCATTGAGACCGTCAAGGAGTTTACGGACAAGCCTGCTGCAGTCATTATCAAGCACACCAACCCTTGTGGTGTGGCCCTGGGGGATTCTCCCATCTCCGCCTATCTCAAGGCCCGCGAGTGTGACCCGGTCTCTGCCTTTGGCGGTATTGTCGGCTTTAACCGTATTGTTGATGCTGCTGCTGCCCGTGAGCTGACCTCAACCTTCCTGGAGGCGGTCATCGCCCCTGGCTATGACGAGGAGGCGCTGGCCATCTTTACCGCTAAAAAGAATGTGCGGGTTATGCAGGTGCCGCTGTTGGCCGGACATCTGCAGACCGGTTATGACCTGAAGCGGGTAGTGGGCGGTCTGCTGCTGCAGGGACGTGATCTGGGAATGGTTGCTGCACCTGACTGTAAGGTGGTTTCTCAACGTCAACCAACCGCACAGGAACTGGCAGCCCTTGATTTCGCCTGGCGGGTCTGCAAGCATGTCAAATCCAATGCCATTGTCTTTACCAATGCTGACCAGACTGTCGGGATCGGCGCTGGCCAGATGTCACGGGTAGACTCTTCCAAGATCGCTGTCCAGAAGGCACTGTTACCGATTAAAGGCACAGTGTTGGCTTCCGACGCCTTCTTCCCGTTCCGTGATGGTGTTGATGCTGCTGCCGAGGCAGGTGTCACGGCGATCATTCAGCCGGGTGGCTCAGTGCGGGACGAAGAGGTGATTCAGGCGGCCAATGAGCATGGGATGGCGATGGTGTTTACCAATATGCGCCACTTCAGGCACTAGGCTGTCCCCTTTTCCGCGATCTCGGCGTCAGATGTCGCAAATGCTTGTGCAACGTACTAATTGTACGCTTCCGCACATTTGCTTATCTTCCTTGACCTCACGAAAAATTGAACGGCCTTTAACGGGCTTCGCATTGAGGGGTTTGAAATGAAAATTCTGGTAATCGGCGGCGGTGGCCGCGAACATGCTCTGGTCTGGAAGATCGCACAATCACCGTTGGTGACGCAGATTTTCTGTGCCCCTGGCAACCCTGGTACTGCACAATTGGCCACCAATCTGCCGATCAAGGTGGAAGAGATCGACAAGCTGTTGGGCTTTGCCAAGTCAGAGGGGATTGATCTGGCGGTGGTGGGGCCAGAGCTGCCGCTGTCGCTGGGGATTGTGGATCTGTTCCGCGAATATGGTGTCAAGATCTTTGGTCCCAGTCGGGCTGCTGCACGGATTGAGGCCAGCAAGGCATTTTCCAAGGACTTGATGCATAAATACAATATTCCGACCGCTGCTTATGGTGTTTTTACTGAGATTCCTGAAGCTGAGGCATTTATTCGTAAGACCGGCGCACCGATTGTGGTCAAGGCCGATGGCCTGGCTGCCGGCAAAGGGGTGATCATTGCACAGACTGAGGCTGAAGCGATTGCTGCGGTCCAGGATATGCTCTCTGGTAATGCCTTTGGCGATGCCGGTTCACGGGTGGTGGTTGAAGAGTTTCTGACCGGTGAAGAGGCCTCCTTCCTTGCCATTACCGATGGAAAGTTTGTGATTCCGCTGGCCTCGGCACAGGACCACAAGGCGATCTTTGATGGTGACCAGGGGCCTAATACCGGCGGCATGGGGGCCTACTCGCCTGCTCCGGTGGTGACTGCTGAAGTGCATCAAAAGGCGATGGAACAGGTGGTGCAGCGGGCGGTTGACGGCATGGCTGCTGAGGGCTGTGCCTACCAGGGGATCGTCTATGCCGGCCTGATGGTCAAGGATGGCGAGGTCAAGACCCTGGAGTTTAATGCCCGTTTTGGTGATCCAGAGTGTCAGCCTTTGCTGATGCGTATGAAATCTGATCTGGTGCCGCTGCTGTTGGCAGTAGCTGAAGGTGATTTGTCAAAGCATACTATTGAATGGCATGATCAGGCAGCGATCTGTGTGGTTATGGCTGCTGAAGGCTATCCCGGTGATTACCCGAAAGGGGATGTCATTACCGGAATTGAGGCAGCGGAACAGCTGACTGATGTAACGGTCTTCCATGCCGGGACCGTCGAAAAGGACGGCCGGATTGTAACGGCTGGGGGACGTGTGCTGGGGGTTACCGCCTTGGGTACTACCGTGGCAGCGGCGATTGAGCGGGCCTATCAAGGGGTTGATAAGATTTCCTGGCGTGGTGTGCAGTTCCGCCGGGATATCGGTAAAAAGGCCCTTGGCCGTATTTGATTGCGGGGTTGGTATGCATAATGCTTGACATGACTTTAGGGGCTATGATTTAGTTCCACATCTTTTATACACCATCAAGGAGGTTGTAACGATGAAAAAAGCTATTATCGCTCTGTTTGCCCTGGTCGCTTTCTCTGGCGCTGCATTTGCTGCTGACAGCTATGAGTATAAGGGCGGCGCAATGGGTAAGGTTACCTTCCCTCACAAGGCCCACATGAAGCTGGGCTGTGCCAAGTGCCATGAAGGCGCTCCCAAGAAGATTGAAATGAACAAGGATGTTGCCCACAACAAGCTCTGTGTCAAGTGTCACAAAGCTGAGAAAAAGGGTCCTCAGGGCTGCAAGGATTGCCACAAGAAATAATTTTTTCTTAACGAGTGTAGTAAAAAAGGGTCAGCAGTTGCTGGCCCTTTTTTGGTTTATTTGATTTTTGTCAAAGCCCTCTAGTAAAAAGCGCTACCCATTTTTTTGGGGATACGCTATAACAAATCATACAATACAGAAATAGTCGTGAATTTTATCTTCCTTATGTTACCTTTTTAACACGGTTTTAATGGAGCTTTCTGTGAGTACCAATCAGCGTGGTTTTGTGCAACAGGTCTGGGATTTCTTTTGTTCACTTAAGCTGACCCTCTTTGTGCTGATTACCTTGGCTATTACTTCAATCATCGGTACGGTTATACCTCAGTATCCGAATATTGATGAACGCTACTGGGCTACTATCAGTGCAGGCCGCAAACTGCTGTACGAGAGGCTTGGCTTCTTTGATATGTATCACTCCTGGTGGTTTTTGGCACTGCTTACCCTGTTTAGCGTGAACCTGATCGCCTGTTCTATCAAGCGTTTGCCCCATGTCTTCAAGTTTGTTTCTGAGCCGGCTTTAACGATATCAGAAACCCAGCAGAAGATTTTCCCCAGTAAAGATCTCAAGCTGAGCGGCTCTCTTGATGAGTCACGGGATACACTTGCCGCGTTTCTTTCATCGCATTTTTCATCGCCCACTATTACGCAGGTTGGTAACCAGTATCATCTTTTTGCCCAGAAAAATGCCTGGTGCCGTCTTGGTGTCTATGTTGTCCATTTCAGTATTCTGGTAATCATGGCTGGAACCATCATTGGTAATGTCTGGGGCTATAAGGGGTTTGTGGCAATTGTTGAAGGAGAGACGGTTAACACCATTAAGGCTCGTAATGGTAAAGACATTGCGCTGGGCTTTGAGGTCAAGTGCGACCAATTTACCGTTTCCTTCTATGATGCTCCTGGCGGTGGCGGACCAAGCCAGATGCCAAAGGAGTTCAAGAGTATCCTGACACTGACTGAAAACGGTAAAGAGGTCCCCGGTTACAAACATGCCCGGGTGGTGGTGAATGAACCCCTCAGTTATAAAGGGATCACCTTTTATCAGTCCAGCTATGGTCAGGCTAATGATCCCAGTACCTTCTTCTTCACGGTGAAAAACCGTGCAAACGGTAAAACTGATCAGATTGCGCTGAGACCTGGTAGCCAGACCCGACTGTCTGATGGGCGCCTGATCTCCATCGTGGACCTGACTGACAATCCGGGAGAGGGTACGGCTGCAGTATTGAGTGTGACTGATAAAGGTACAGAACCTAAGTTTTTCAAGGTGTTCAAAAACAATCCTGGTCTGGATGACCTGCGTGGAGATAGCTTTATCTTTACTTTTGTTGGAACCGATGCCCGGATGTACACAGGACTGCAGGTTAACAAAGATCCCGGTGTCTGGGTGGTCTGGACCGGCTGTATCATGATGTGTCTTGGCCTCTGCATTGCCTTCTTCATGTCCCATAAGCGGGTCTGGATTGTGGTGCAACACGGCTATGCGCGCATCTATGGCAATGCCAGCAAGAATCAGCCGGCATTCATGACTGAGTTTGAGGCGTTGGCCGAGGAACTCCAGAAACAGAATATCTGAGTGGAGGAATAATCATAATGTTGAGTGCAAAACTCTTTAATGCAACCACTATCTTTTATATGGCATCTACTCTGGCCTTTATTGGCTTTCTTGCCAGCCGGAATAAGACGGTAGGGCTCATCGGTACTGGTCTGGCCTGGATCGGCTTTGCCGTCCAGACCGCAGCGATCGGTCTGCGTTGGAAAGAGTCCTATGATATCGGACTCGGCCATGCCCCAATGTCCAACCTGTATGAATCAGTTGTCTTCTTTGCCTGGAGCATTGTGCTGATCTTCGGCATTATTGATATCAAGTACCGGTACCGGATCATTGGTGCCTTTGTCATGCCGTTTGCCTTGATGGGGATGGCCTGGGCGCAGCTCTATCTGCCCACTGATATCAATCCGCTGATGCCTGCCCTGCAGAGCAACTGGCTGCTTTACCACGTTATTACCTGCTTCCTTGGGTATGCAGCCTTTGCTGTGGCCTGCGGTGTCTCGATTATGTACCTGATCAAGGCCAAGAGTGAAGAGAAGGGAAATGAGGCCGCCGGTGGCCTGATGTCACAGTTTCCTCCGACCAGGGTGCTGGATGACCTGAACTACAAGGCGATCATGGTTGGCTTTCCGCTTTTAACGCTGGGAATTATTACCGGCGCTGCCTGGGCCAACTATGCCTGGGGAACCTACTGGAGCTGGGATCCCAAAGAAACCTGGTCGCTGATTGTCTGGTTTGTCTATGCTGCTTTTCTGCATGCCCGTTTTACCAAAGGATGGGTTGGCAAGCGGGCTGCATGGCTCTCGATCATCGGTTTTGCTGCCACCATTTTCTGCTATCTGGGAGTAAACCTGTTGTTGTCAGGTCTGCATAGCTATGGTAATTTAAACTAGTTTTCATAGCTTGATACTGCTTGAAAAAACCGGGTTCACCCGGTTTTTTCTGTTTATGGGGTTATCGTGCTGACTGTCTCCGTCATTATACCAATCAAACCTGGCCTGATGCCACAGGCAGCAGGGCGGATAGCATCGCTGGGGTGGTTGTCTGATCACTGTGAACTGCTGGTCGCAGAAGGGACTAACCCCAGTTGTCAGCGGAATCAGGCAGTGCAACAGGCTAACGGTGCTATCATCTATTTTCTGGATGATGATTCGCTGGTGGCTCCTGATGCCCTGCAGCGGCTTGGACAGCATTTTGCTGATCCGCTGGTGGTTGCTGTTGGTGGCCCCTCACTAACACCGGTAACGGATAGCCTGTTACAGCGTGGGATTGGCGCAGTGCTTGGCTCTGTGCTCGGAGCAGGAGGAGTGCGTAACCGCTACCGGGCTGTTGGCACGCTCCGGGAAACCACTGAGCGGGAGCTGATCCTCTGTAATCTTGCCATCCGGCGGGACGCATTCCTGGCCGCCGGTGGCCTGGATGAACGCCTGTATCCCAATGAAGAAAACGAGCTGCTTGACCGTTTAAAGAAGGATGGTGGCAAACTGCTGCATGATCCGCTACTGGCTGTTGAGCGCAGTCAGAGGTCCTCTATACCCGCTTTTACCAAGCAGATGTATCGCTATGGACGCGGCAGGGCAGAACAGACCAGAATAGCCGGTTTTAACGGCCTGATGCCGTTTGTGCCGCTGGCCTTTGTGGTCTACCTGCTGACGCTGCCGTTTGTGTCCATTCCCGGTTGGTGGTTGCCATTGCTGGTATATGTCTGTGCTGGTTGTCTCTGTTCGTTACGTGTGGCTCTGCAGCAGCGGCAGCCGTTGTTTTTGCTGCTGGTTCCGCTACTGTTGCCACTCTTGCACATAGCCAACGGTGTTGGCCTGTTATCCGGCTTTCTGTTCCCCGGCAAGCGCAATTTGTGCTATAAGCAACAACCGGTAGCAATACGCCGTATGCAGCCGTAACCTATTCTGGAGTTTCTGATGGACCTGAGTGTTGTTGTCCCGATCTATTTTGAAGAAGATAATATCAGGCCGCTGTATGAGGCAATAACCGTCGCCCTGGATCCCACCGGTTTTTCCTATGAGATCATCTGCGTGGATGATGGCTCAGGTGATACCTCCTTTTCACTGCTCAGGGAGCTTGCGGCCACTGACCAACGCCTGCGTGTGATCCGTTTCCGCCGTAACTTTGGCCAGACAGCAGCCATGGCTGCCGGTTTTGAGGCTGCTCGCGGTGCGGTGATTGTGCCGATGGATGGTGATCTGCAGAATGATCCTGCTGATATTCCGCTACTGCTTGAAAAGATTAAGGAAGGCTATGATGTGGTTTCCGGCTGGCGTAAGGATAGGCAGGATACCTTCATCAACCGGAAACTGCCCTCCATGATTGCCAATGGCCTGATCTCTCGCCTGACTGATGTTCATCTGCACGACTATGGTTGTACGCTTAAGGCCTATCGGCGTGAGGTGCTGGAGGGGATCGGTCTGTACGGCGAGATGCACCGCTTTGTGCCGGCCCTTGCCTCGCGGATCGGCGCCAGGGTGGCAGAGCTGCCGGTGCGCCATCATCCCCGACTGCATGGTACCAGTAAGTACGGAATCTCCCGCACCGTACGGGTGGTACTGGACCTGCTTACCGTTAAATTTCTGCTCTCCTACGCCACTAAACCGATTCAGCTGTTCGGTAAATGGGGAATCTACTCACTGATATTGGCCTGCGGTACCGGTGGCGCTACGGTTTATATGAAACTGTTTGCCAACACCAGTATGAACCGTAATCCGCTCCTGATCCTGACCGCCTTCCTGATGTTCATGGGGATCCAGTTCATTACCCTGGGTCTTCTGGGAGAACTGAACGCCCGCACCTACTATGAATCCCAGGGCAAGCCGATCTACTCCGTTCGTGAACGCCTGAACGATCCCGATGAGCATGCCTGAAAAACCGTTGCGTATCCTGATGATCGCCCCCACGCCGTACTTTTCAGACCGTGGTTGTCATGTCAGGATCTATGAGGAGGCCAAGGCGTTGATGGCTCTGGGGCACCAGGTGAAGATCGCCTGCTATCACCTGGGGCGCGACCTTGAACCGGTGCCGGTTGAACGTACAGTTAGCGTTCCCTGGTACAGCAAGCGGGAGGCCGGACCTTCCTGGCATAAGCCCTACCTGGACCTGTTGTTGCTCTGCACGTCATTACGTGTTGCCCGTCAATTCAAGCCTGACCTCATTCATGCCCATCTCCACGAAGGGGTGTTGATCGGCTGGCTGGTTGCCAGGCTGCGCAGGATGCCGTTGCTGTTTGATTATCAGGGTAGCCTGAGTGGTGAGTCACTCAACCACGGATTTTTTGGAACCGGTTCCTTGTTACATCGTCTGTTCCGTTGGGCTGAAAAACGCATTAACCGTTTGGCAGATCTGATCATCACCAGCTCAACGCCGGGCAGACAGGAATTAACCCGCTTTTGGCAGATGCCTTTACAACAGGTGATTTCCTTGCCGGACGGGGTTGATACCACGGTGTTCCGCTACTTTCCCCGTGCTGCAGCCCGTGAGCGTCTGGGACTTGATGATCAGGTGCCGGTGATCGCCTATCTGGGCCTGTTCAATCAGTACCAGGGGGTTGATCTGCTGATCCATGCTGCACGGTTAATGATCCAGCAAGGCAGGAACTTCCATCTGTTGCTGATGGGCTACCCGGAGCAGGAGTATCGTCAGCTGGTGGATGAGCTTAATATGGGCAGTTTTGTCAGCTTTACTGGTCGGGTTGACTATGCTGAGGCTCCGATGCTGCTAGCTGCCGCAGATCTTACAGTTTCACCCAAGATTTCTGACACTGAAGCCAATGGTAAACTGTTGAATTACATGGCCTGCGGCCTGCCGGTGGTGGCTTTTGACGCGCCGGTCAACTGGGAACTGTTAGGTGATGATGGCATCTATGCTGCCTTTGGCGATGTGGTTGATCTTGCCCGTTGTCTTTCCACTGCCCTGACTGATCGGGAGGCGTTGCGGCAACGGGGCAAGCGATTGCGTACACGGGCTGTTGAACAGCTTGCCTGGGATGTGCGGGTAAAAGAGTTGGAAGCGGTTTATCAACAGTTACTCAAGGTTGAAAAATAATCTGTCCTGGAGTACGGTTCAGGTCATGAACAAAACAACAGCGGTATCACTTGATGACTACACCCTGTTTCGTCTGCTCTGCGAGTTAGAGCAGGGTTCTGTCAGTTCTCAGCGGGAACTGGCCCACAGGTTGGATAGTGCTCTGGGGCTGGTCAATAATTACCTGAAGACTGCATCTGTCAAAGGGTGGGTCCGGGTCAAGGAGTTGTCTGGTAATCGCTGCAGCTACCATCTTACCGCTAAGGGAGTGGCAGAGTTGCGGCGTTTGACTCTGCTACACAGCCGTTATCTGAACCGTATGGTTCCACTTGTCCTGCAGGAATACCGCCAGCTGTGCATGCAGTTTAAGGATGAAGGGGTAGAGCGGGTTGCCCTGTGTGGCATTGACGGGTGTGCTGAACTGGCCTGGTTAGCACTGCATGAGGCAGGTATTGAGGTAGTGTTGGTGATGGATATGGATGTGTCTGATGAAACGTTTATGGGGCGTGAGGTCGTGTCGCTGGCCCGAGCCATGTTAAGCGGTATGTACAAGGTGTTGATCAGCTCCCGAAATCGGGCTGATCTGCTCTATCACGCCCTGTTGGATCTTGGAACTGATCCAATGTCGATCAAGGTTCCGGTTATATTTTTGGAGAACAGATAATGGAACATGGTGCAAAAATATTTGTGGCGGGCCATCGGGGTATGGTTGGTTCTGCCATTGTCAGGAAGCTGGAACAGGCCGGCTACTACAACCTGGTGCTAAAGACCTCTGCAGAACTGGATCTGCGCAATCAGGCCGCAGTTGCAGCTTTTTTTGAGCAGGAACAACCTGACTATGTCTTTCTGGCTGCAGCACGGGTCGGTGGTATTATCGCCAATAGTACCCGCAAGGCAGAATTTATCTACGATAACCTGATGATCCAGACCAACGTGATTCACGAAGCATGGAAAAACAATGTTAAGCGGCTGTTGTTTCTGGGAAGCACCTGCATCTATCCCAAGTTTGCCCCCCAGCCGATCCGTGAGACGGACCTGCTGACCTCTCCGCTTGAACCAAGTAATGACGCCTATGCCATCGCCAAGATTGCCGGTATTGTCCAGTGCCGCTCCTACAACCAGCAGTACGGCACCCGTTTTCTGGCCGCCATGCCCAATAACCTCTACGGCCCCGGTGACAACTACGACCTGACCGGTTCCCATGTCCTGCCGGCCCTGCTGCGCAAGTTTCACGAGGCGATGCAATCCAGCTCTCCCAATGTCACCGTCTGGGGTACCGGCACCCCGTTGCGTGAATTCATGCATGTGGATGATCTGGCTGATGCCTCGCTTTTCCTTATGAACCTGTCTGAAGAGCTGTATAAGGGTCTCCTGGCTGATACTGATGCGCCAGCTCTTATCAATGTCGGATCCGGGCAGGAGATTAGCATTGCCGACTTGGCCCGTCTGGTGCAACAAGTGGTAGGCTACGAAGGTGAGTTGGTCTTTGACACCACCAAGCCGGACGGCACGCCCCGTAAACTGGCTGATTCCTCCCGTCTGCATGCCTTGGGCTGGAAACATCGGATAGAGCTTGAAGATGGCGTTCGGGATGCGTACAGGTGGTTTGTGCGGCAGGTTAGTGCAGTTTCAAATCCTGGTGAAAAATAGAGTTAATGTCTTTACCTTTTTTGCAAAGGCTTGCTGCACGTGATGATGTCAGGCTGCTGACCGGCAACGTGGCCTGGCTGATGGCTGACCGTCTGATCCGGATGGGGATGGGGCTGGTGATAACCCTCTGGGTCGTCCGTTATCTGGGACCAGAGCAGTTCGGGCGTTTAAGCTTTTTTACAGCCTTTGTTGCATTGTTTGGCTCACTGATGACCCTGGGGCTTGACAGCATTGTCGTGCGGGAACTGGTACGTCACCCGGATGACGAAGGCATTATAGCCGGATCTTCCTTTTTACTCAGGATTGCCGGAGCGTTGCTGGCGATACTGGCCTCGGTCTCCGCCTATCTGACCATGCGTCCTCTGGACAGAGCCGGTGCGTTGCTGGTGCTGTGTATTGCTGTCTCCGGTCTGTTTCAGGCCGTTGATGTTATTGACCTGGGGTTTCAGGCCCAAAACCGGCCACGCTTGGGGGTTATTGCACGCTCTGTTTCTTTTTTTAGTATCTCTGTAGTTAAGGTTGGCCTTCTGTTGACCGGTGCCCCTCTGGTTGCTTTTATTGCCGTTATACCGGTTGAAGCTGCCTTGACAGCAACTGCGCTGGTGGTGATCCGCAGGCGGCAGGGGAGGGGGGAGGTCCGCTGGAAGGCGTCTGCCGAACGTTGTAAAGCACTCCTGGCGGACAGTTGGCCCATGATTCTCAGCGGACTTTCCATCGCGGTCTACATGAAGATTGATCAGGTCATGCTGGGGACGATGGGAGGTGCGCAGGTGGTGGGCCTTTATGCCGCAGCAACCAAGCTTTCAGAGATCTGGTATGTCCTGCCGACTGTTGCCGTCACAGCGCTCTTTCCTACGGTGGTCAAGACCAGAGAGCTGGACGAGGGACTCTATTACCGCCGTCTTGAGCGGCTGTTTGCCCTGATGGCTGCCATGTCGCTTGCCCTTGCCCTGCCGGTTACCCTGCTTGCCGGTCCAATCATTAGTCTGCTGCTCGGTTCCGGGTATGAAGCGGCAGCTCCGGTCCTTGCCATCCATATCTGGGCGGCATTCTTTGTGTTCTACGGCGTGGTACAGGGGGCCTGGGACATTGCGGAAAATCTGGCTCAGCTGGCGCTTGTGCGGGTGCTGTGCGGAGCGTTACTCAACGTGGCACTCAACCTCTGGTTGATTCCCCGTTATGGTGCTGTAGGGGCAGCCATTGCAACAGTGATTGCACAGGCAACGGCTGCGGTCTTTATGAATCTGCTGCACCCCCGCACACGGCCGGTCTTTCGTTGTCAGATACGAGCTCTTTTATTTGTAAGAACCCTGAAGGGGATATAGGTATGGGGAGCGTAGCACACGTTCTGCAATCAACACTGTTCGGCCTGTACAGGCGTCTGTTTGCCCGGCCGGCCTGTTATTATCTGAACCGCCTTTTGTTTGAGCTTTCGCTGCGTGGCTTGGGGCTTTTAAATTCTGAGGATGAACAGGCCAGCGGAGAGCTGTTTCTGATTGATCAACTGCTCGCTCGTCTGCCTGCACCTGTCGTGTTAGATGTTGGCGCGAATCAGGGGCGTTACTCAACCATGGTCAGACAACGGATACCCTCTTCAACAGTGTGGGCATTTGAGCCGCACCCTGCAACCTTCCGCCATCTGGCCGTAGCATCGAAAACGTTTGCTTTCCAGGCTGTGCCGTGCGGTATGGGGAATACGGCCGGCAGTTTTAACCTGTATGATCGCCAGAGCGGTGATGGTACCGAGCATGCGTCATTGTACCGTGATGTGATTGAGGGAATTCATGCCCGAGATGCGGTATCTGTTGAGGTGGTCGTAACCACCATTGACAGCTTTATGGCAGAACAGGGAATAAGCGAGATAGGGCTGTTGAAAATTGATACCGAGGGGCATGAGTACCAGGTACTGCAAGGGGCTCAAAAGACTTTGGAAGCCGGTAAGATTGCCATGATCCAGATTGAGTTCAATGAGATGAATACGGTCAGCAGGGTTTTCTGCCGTGATTTCATCGAACTTCTGAAAGGGTACGCCCCGTTCCGCCTGCTACCCGTCAGTTTGTTGCCGCTGACTCCCTACCGCCCTCTACGTCATGAACTGTTTGGATTTCAGAATCTGGTGTTTATTCGTAACAACCTGCTGCCGCAGTTGTGGCCGGAAGCTGACTGATGGGCTGTAGCGTACCGATAGCGTTCCTGGTCTTTAACCGACCTGAGACAACGACACGGGTCTTCGACGCCATCCGGGCAGCACGACCATCCCGGCTACTGGTGGTGGCCGATGGCCCCCGGTCGGACCGAGCGGGTGAGGATCAGCTCTGTGCAGCAGTACGCCGGATTACGGAACAGGTGGACTGGCCCTGTACGGTTGAACGAAATTATGCAGAGCAGAACATGGGGTGTGGGGAGCGGGTTTCATCAGGGGTTGACTGGGTCTTCAGTCTCGTAGAAGAGGCGATTATCCTGGAGGACGATTGTCTGCCGCACCCGGATTTTTTCAGGTTCTGCACCATGATGCTTGAGCGTTACCGTGAGGATCAGCGGGTGATGATGGTGGGGGGCACCAATTACCTGCTTGATCGCCTTGCCCTGCCGGACAGTTACCTGTTTTCCCGCTATTTTGCCATCTGGGGCTGGGCAACCTGGCGTCGTGCATGGCAGCGCTATGATCGGACTATGGCAGACTGGCCTCGGCTGCGTGGCGAGAAGCAGTTGTCCTCACTCTACAGTCAACAGTTTATGGTGCGTCACCTGACCAGGCTGTTTGATACCGTTTTTTCCGGTAGGCTGGATACCTGGGATGTGCAGTGGTTTTACAGCTGCCTGTTCAACAACGGTTTAAGCATCGTGCCCGGTATGAATCTGATCAGCAATATCGGCGTTAGCGGTACCCATACCGGTGCTGATACGACCCATCAATTCTTTCCTGTTTTTCCGCTGCAGCTTGATGGGTTGCGCCACCCGTCACTGGTCTACCCGGACAGTCGGTACGATGCACCGTTTTTCCGTATGACCTTCCATCCCGCTGGCCGGTCCGTCGTAAAGGGACATCTGGCTACCATCATCGACAGGGTTAAAGGTCGCTTCAGCTGATGGTAACCATCATACGAAAAATTCGCGACCGGCTGGGCAGACGGCGTACTCTGGAAAACGTCTGTCACTCAATGCATACGCGGCGTTGTCTGCTCTGTTACGTGGTTGCCCCGTTTCTGCATGACGGAGAACCGAATCCGGCCCACCAGAACCAGTGGCAGGCCCGGGAGATAGCCCGACAGCTGGACCGGCTGGGATTCTGCGTAGATGTGATCAATTACGATAATCGTACGCCGCGGCTGCGTCATCAGTACGATCTGGTCATCGATATTCACCCCGGCAACGACCGTCCCTATTTGCCGTTTTTGAAGCCGGGAGGCAAAAAGATCGCCTATATTACCGGCTCAAATCCTGTGGTTGCCAATCAGGCTGAACTGAAACGGTTGGATGACCTTTTTGAGCGGAGAGGGGTGCGGCTTGCGCCGCTCCGTCAGGCAGACCCGTTTCCCGCTGAGGCGTTGGAACGATTTAATGCCTTTTTTCTGATCGGCAATAGTCGGACCCTTGCAACCTATGATGAGTTTAACCTGCCGCCGGTCTTTTTGCTGCCCAATACGGCGGTTGCCGGTATCAATCCGGCCGGCTCCGGACGCTCGACGCAGAACTTTCTGTTTCTGGCCAGTGGCGGTCAAGTGCATAAAGGGCTGGATTTGCTGCTGGAACTGTTCCCTCGTCATCCCCAGTTGCAACTCCATGTTTGCAGCAGTTTCAGGTCAGAACATGACTTCTGTAAGCTGTATCACCGAGAGCTGTTTGCAACGCCCAATATTCACCCTGAAGGGTTTCTGGATATTACCGGCCATCGTTTTCAGGAGCTGGCCGGGCGTTGCGCCTGGATGCTGCTCCCCTCCTGCGCCGAGGGGATGTCCGGCAGTGTGACGGCAGCCATGTCTGCCGGGATGGTCTCGGTTGTCAGCACGGCCTGTGGTTTTGAAGATGATGAGGTGATTCTGCTGCCTGATTGCAGCCTGGAAGCCATCGAAAGGACTGTGCTTGCAGTGTCTTCCATGCCCGCAGATCAAGTGGCCGACCAGCGTGAAAAAGCGCTGAAGCTGGCAGAGGAACGTTATGCTACAGCCTGCTTCTCGAAACGAATTAGCCAAGCCTTTGCGGAGGTGCTCCGTGACAGCCTGTAGGGTCTGTCATGCGCCGACAGAGCTGTTGGGCGAGGCGGTCGTGCTGGGGCGCCAACAGGCTACATTTCTTCGTTGTGATTATTGCGGTACTGTTGCCATCGATGCACCTCACTGGCTCGATGAGGCCTACAGTCAAGCCATAACAAGCTCCGACATGGGTCTGGTAGCGCGTAATGTGCAGCTTGCACGGATAACCGGTGTGCTGATCAGTCTGTTCTTCAATCCTGCCGGACGTTTTCTTGATTATGCAGGCGGGTACGGCCTGCTGGTGCGGTTGATGCGGGATGCGGGGTATGACTTCTGCTGGTATGACCCCTACTGCAGCAACCTGTTTGCCGGACCGTTTATTCATGATGCTGGTGCAAAAAGCCGTTATGAGCTGATGACCGCCTTTGAGCTGCTGGAACACCTTGAGAATCCGCTGCAGGAACTGGAACAGATGCTGGCTCTGTCGGATGCGGTCCTGTTTACCACGAATCTGTTGCCGGAGCCTGCTCCAAAACCAGGTGACTGGTGGTATTACGGCCTTGAGCACGGCCAGCATATCACCTTTTACAGTCTGAAATCACTGGAACTGCTCGCTGAACGGTTCGGCTGCAGACTGTATTCAAACGGTTCCACCATGCATCTTTTGACACGTAAAAAAATTCCGGCAGCAGTTTTCCGGTTGCTGGCCCGACGTAAAGGGGCTGCCATGCTGGCACCGTTTGTACGGCGCAGATCGTTGCTGCAGCAGGATATGCTCGGGAAGGGGCTGCAGCTCTGATGCGTGTGGCCCTGAACGCCGTCAGCTTTGCACCGGGAACCATCGGCGGCATGGAGACCTATTTCCGCAGCCTGATCAGTGCGTTTGCGTCGCTTCCCGGCGATGATTGCTATCAGCTGTTTGGCGATAACCGCTATCTTTCAGGGCTGATGCCTGACGATGCACGCTTTGAGGTAAAGGCGTGCAACGGCTTTGCCCCCCGTTCGACCGGATGGCTTGCCCGGGGTATCATCAGAAACCTGACCGGCCTGGATCTTGCTGCCCGCTGCATGGGACGGATACGGGCCGATCTGGTGCATCACCCATTTTCGTTGCTGACGCCGGGAGCAGCCTGTCCCTCGGTGGTAACCATCCATGACCTGCAGCACGAGTTTTTCCCTGAATTCTTCTCTCCCTGGGTCGTGCGCAAGAAGCGCAGGGAGTATCGCCGTGCAGCCGAGGGGGCTGCAGGGATCATCACCATCTCGAACCATGTCCGCCGGACCCTGTTGGAATGCTATGGTCTGCCGTCTGAAAAGGTCACAACCGTCTACCTAGCCTCCTCACCGCTCTTCAGCCGTCAGGGCGATCCGGAACAGGATCGGCTGCAGCTGAGGCGTTACGGTGTTGAGCGTCCGTTCATTTTCTATCCGGCTGCTACCTGGCCCCACAAAAACCATGCAACACTGTTGGCAGCCTTCAGATTGTTACGTGACGCAACCGGTTTTGACGGTGATCTGGTGCTGAGCGGTATTGCCAAACAGGGGCATACTACTGTACAGCAGGAGATTGAGCGGCTGAAACTGGCGGACTGCGTCAGGATGATCGGCTATTTCCCGATGCAGGACCTTCCCGCTTTCTATCGCCGTGCCGAGCTGCTGGCCTTTCCATCGTTGTTTGAGGGGTTTGGCCTGCCGCTGCTTGAGGCGATGGCCTGCGGCTGCCCGGTGGTCTGCGCCGATGCTACATCGTTACCAGAAATCGCCGGTGGCGCGGCCCTGTTGTTTCCTCCCCGGGATGCAGCTGCGTTGGCCCTGCAGATGCAGCGGGTGCTGGAGGACAGCTCCCTGCGCAGCAGCCTGCATCAGGCCGGACTGGAACGGGCGGCCTGTTTCAGTTGGCAGCGGACTGCCCGGGAAACGCTGGCACTCTACCATGCAGTGCTGGAGGAGCCGTCCTGATGCGGTTCAGTATTATCACTCCCACCATGAACAGTGCCGCCAGCCTGGAAGAGACCATCCGCAGTGTGCTTGGACAGACTGATGTAGCGCTTGAATACCTGCTGATCGATGGTGGCTCGACAGATGCAACGCTTGACATCATCAAGCGCCATGCTGCAGCGGACGATCGTATCCGCTGGATGTCCGGACCTGACCAGGGGATTGCCGATGCCTTTAACAAAGGGATTGCGTTGGCGGGGGGGGACGTGATCGGCATTATCAATTCCGATGACCTGTATGAGAGCGGGGCGCTGGCGGCTGTTCGGGATCAGTTCCAGGCCGATCCGGACTGTGATCTGGTGCATGGCGACATGCTGCGTCTGGAAGGGGATCAGCCGCTCTTCAGGATGGTGCCGGGTCCGGTGGCTGAAACGATCTGGCGCGAGATGCCGCTCAATCATCCAACGGTCTTTGTCAAGGCAGCGCGGTATCAAGAGCTGGGCGGATTTGATGTCGCGCTTCGACTGACCATGGATTACGAGCTGGTGCTGCGCTATTATCGTGCCGGGTGTCGCTTCTGCTATCTGCCCCGTATCCTGGCCCGGATGCGCTACGGCGGCGCCAGTGACAACCATTTTCTAGCAGTACGCACAGAGCTGTTCCGGGTAACGACGGCAGCCGGTTATCCACACTGGAAGGCCGCTGTCTGGTTCCTGCGTTATGCTGCTGCGGGTAGTATCAAGCTGTTGCTGCGCCGTACTGGCCTGTATTCCCTGATGCGGCTGCACCCCAAATTTCGACCTTTGCCCGGTGACCAGCCATGAAGATTGCCATAGATGCCTCGACACTTTCCACCCAGGGGGGGCCCCGGTCGTACCTGCTGGGGTTGGTGGATGCCCTTCTGCGGATCGATACAGAACATCAGTACCTGCTGATCTACAATGATCCGGTCCATCTGGGCCGCTTTCCGGCTGCCCGAGAACTGGTGCTGCCCGGCAAATCCCCTCTGGCAAGGCTTCGGCGTGAACATCTCCTGCTGCCTGCCCTCTGTAAAAGAGAGCGGGTTGATCTGCTGCACTGTCCCAAAAGTTCTATTCCTCTGTTCTCTCCCTGCCCGGTGGTGGTGACGCTACATGATCTGATACCTCTCGATTTTCCGCAATTTGAGACCTTTGCAGCCCGGTGCTACTGGCGGATGCATATTCCGCTGGCTGCCTGCAAAAGCAGCCGGATCATTACCATCTCCGAGTATGCCCGCAGGGGGATCATGGAGCGGTTCGGTGTAGCCTCGGATCGGATTGATGTCATTATGCAGGGGATTGACCGCAGCATGGGCCAGCAGCGTAATGCGGCAGAAGGAACACTGATTCGCAGTCGTTACGGTCTTGAAAGTGGTTATATCCTGTATGTCGGCACCATTCAGCCCCGCAAAAATCTGACAACACTGGTAGCGGCCTATGCTGCCCTTGATCCACAACTGAGGCAAGGACGCCCGCTGGTCATTGTCGGCAGGCGCGGCTGGATGACCGAAGAGCTGGACAAGGCCATAGCCCGGCACCGGATTGAGCAGGAGGTGATCTTTACCGGGTTTGTGCCGGATGAAGAACTGCCCCACCTCTACGACGGCGCCGCGGTTGCCGCCTATCTTTCGCACTGCGAGGGTTTCGGGCGGCCTCCGCTTGAGGCGATGACCTGCGGTATTCCGGTAGTGGTGTCGGATACCGGAGCGATTCCCGAAGTGGTTGGCGATGCCGGTCTGACGGTGGACCATACCAGTAACAGTGCCGTAAGTGCGGCACTGACCCGTATCCTCACGGATCATGGCCTTGCGGGGCAGCTGCGTCACAAGGGCCGAGAACGGGCGCGCCTATTTGACTGGGATGAGGCGGCCCTTCAGACAATCCGCAGTTATCAGGCAACAGCGAGGAAGCAATGAAGGCGAGAAACACTGATTTTGCGGCAATGGCCGGGATGCTGTTCTGTCTGGTTGTATCCCTCTGGCCGATCCTGTTTACCGATCAGGTGATCCGAGCGCCGGATATTCTGAATGAGTACTACTGGTCTGCCCTGCGACTTGCTCAACAGCCGCTGGCGGAGCTGTTCAATTTCAAGCTGCAGGCGATCTGGGATATCTACGGCAATGGCGGCAATACGCTGGATGGCGGGGGGCAGGCCAATCAGTTTCTGATCTGGCAGGGGCTGCTGTACAAGCTGCTGCCGCTGCCGGCAGCTGTGGCCTGGTTCATCCTGCTGTACCTGTTTGTTGCGGCAAGCGGCATCTATGCCTGGTGCAGGGCAGTGGGAACCAGTCGGCTGGCGGCGCTGATTGCCGGCCTGATCTTTGCCCTGGCTCCCGAAATGGCCACCCTGATCAATGCCGGTCATGTCCTGAAGATCGCCACCATCAGCTTTGCCCCCTGGGCCTTTTTCTGTCTTGCTAAAGGCTACCAGGAAAAACGGCTGGTCTGGTTCCTGGCCACCGGTTGTGTGCTGGCCCTCCAGTTTTTTCATACCCACTGGCAGATCGCCTACTATACCTGCCTTGCAATCGGTCTTTACGGACTGTTTCATCTGGTTGCCGAGTGGCGGCAGGACCGGAAAAACGGTGGTTGGAGCAGGATGCGGATACTGCTGATGACGCTGCTGGTGCCGCTGTTTTTCCTTTCGGCAGTGGCTATGGATCTGTTGCCGCTCAAGTCCTGGTCGCAGGATACCAACCGTGGTGTACAGTCCGGTTCCAACCAGGGCAAGGGGGGGCTTGATCGGGAAGAGGCGATGCAGTGGTCGATGCCGCCGGAGGAGCTGGCCACCTACCTGATACCGGGGATGTTCGGCCTTTCCCGCCAGGAGGCCGGAGACCGGCCCAGGCAGGGTGAGGTCTACTACTGGGGCAGGATGGTCTTCACCCAGACATCAAGCTATATCGGCCTGTTACCCTGGTTGCTGCTGCCGCTGCCGCTGTTGTTGCTGCGTGACCGCCAGACCTGGTTTTGTGGTGCCATCATCGTTATTGGCCTGTTGATTGCGATGGGCAAGTATACGCCGGTCTATCACTGGCTGTTTGATTATTTCCCAGGCATGAACCGTTTCCGGGTACCCAAGATGTTCCTGTTTGTCCCGCTTGCCGCCCTCTGCCTGTCGGCTGCCCGCGGGATTGATCTGCTGCGCAGGCAGGAATTGCTTGAAACGCCGATGGTTCAGCGCTATCTCACTGCGGTCGTATCGTTGCCGTTGCTGTTGGGAGGACTGCTTGCCGTTGAGCTGATCTGGTCTTCCGGCTGGCTGTCGCTGTTATCGGCACAGCTGCTGCAGCCGACCCGCTACCAGCAGGGAATTGAACTTGCCACACAGCGCTGGATGCATCTGATTGACGAAACAAAGATTGCCGTCATGTTTGCAGCCGGTTATGCACTCCTGATCTATCAGACTGTGAAAGTGGAGCGTTTTCGTGCGTTGATGCCGTATCTGCTGCTGCTGCTCTTTTTGTTTGATGTCTGGCGGATTAACAGTGCCATGCTGGTGACGACCTCGCTGCCTCAGACCAACCGCCGCGATCACCGTTCTCCGGCGGTTGAGTACCTTGCCGCAACGTCAAAGCAGTATCGGGTGCTTCCGCTTGCTTCAGGCAGTGAACAGTACGCGCTGCATAAGATACCGGTACTGTATACCTCTATGCCGGTCCAGAAAAGACGCTGGCAGGAATATCTTGATGCCCTTTCGTTACAGTCCCGCCTACCGGATATTATGAATGTGCGTTGGCTTGTGGCAGATGAAAAGATGTATGAACAAAATAGGGGACATTTGGGTGACCGTTATCAACTTGTTTTCAAGGGTGGAAATGAGGTGGTATTGGAAAACCGGCACGTGCTTCCCAAGGCTTGGCTGGTGAGTCAGGTCAAAGTAGAGACAGACCCGCAACAGAGGCTTAAGCAAATGCAGGAGGCGACCTTTGATCCATCCCGGATCGCTCTGGTTGAATCTGCACCGCCGTTTGTACTCAGTCCGCCTCTAAAGTCCGGAGAAGTGCTGCTGCAACAGTATGCAAATGAGAGACTTCGGTTATCTGCTTCTGTCAGCTCCAACAGCCTGTTGGTATTGGGCGAAAAATACCATAAGGGCTGGAAGGCAACGGTTGACGGCAAGCCAACTACCATCGTCCCGGTCGATCATATCCTGCGTGGCGTTTACCTCACACCCGGAAAACATACGGTTGAGTTCCGATTTGACCCTTTGCCGTTCAAGATCGGTAAAGGGCTGACCTTGGGCTCTTTTGCTCTGTTTGGAGTTGTGGCAGTTCGGGAATGGCTGTTGCGGAAACGGGAACATGCAGGAACGGTCTGATCTTACCAAAGATGAGTTGAAAAGGTTTGGGCTGACGCTGCTACAGCCCAGGGACGGCTATCGATTTACCCTTGATCCGCTTCTTTTGTGTGACTTCGCGGGAGCGCAAGATGAACAACAGATTGTTGACCTTGGCACCGGCTGCGGAGTGATGGCGCTGGTACTAGCGAGGATGGCGTCACATGCTCAGGTGACCGCCTTTGAACAGGATAGTGAAACTGCTAAGTTAGCACAGCAGAATGTGGCTTTGAATGGGGTGTCTGGTCGGATAACCGTACTTCACGATGATGTGCTGCATGTCCGGTGTCACCTGCCGGTTTCAAGCTGCGATCTGGTGGTCAGTAACCCTCCCTATCGCAAGCAGGGCAGGGGCAGGCTGAACCCCCATCCCGGCAAACTGGCAGCACGTCATGAAACATCGGCTGGTCTGGCAGATTTTTTGGCAGCAGCTAAGTACCTGGTTAAGCCGGTAACAGGGCGCATCTGCCTAGTGTACCACACTGATCGCTTACCGGATTTAATGGTGGAGGCTGTGACACAAAAGCTTGCGGTGGTACGGCTACGGATGGTGCATGGTCTGCCTGATGCGCCGGCCAAGGTGTTTCTGGTGGAGCTCGTAAAGGGGAGAAAAAATGCAGATCTGCAGATTTTGCCACCGTTGATAGTACGCAGTGATACCGATAGGTATACGGATGAGGTAAGTCGTATCCTTACAGGAATGTAAAAAGGCGCCATAGGGCGCCTTTTTACTGCATCGAGTTTAAGCATCAGTCTACTGTTTGATAAATAGTGCCATTTCCATTGTCTCGTTATCACCCACATGAATAGGGAAAATCACACAGCGGTAGTGGTCCGGTACTGACAGTCCACTGGTTGAAGGGTGCAGTGTAATCGGGGGATTGATATCAAGCGTAACCCCCATCTGTGATGCCTTGGCCACAACGTTGCCGCAGACGATGTTGACAAACTCCATGACCGTATCTTCAAGGATCTCATCATCCTCATTTTCAACGTCATCTTCTTTCAGAATCGCCTTGGCGATTGTCTTCTGAATACCGGCTGAAACCGAAAGCAGATAGCGGGCGGTCAGGTCTCCACTTAAGTCCATGGCTGCAATCATGTGATTGCAGGAAAGTACATTGCTCTCAACGAATTTGCCGGGCCGGAACTGAATGCCAAGCACGCGGGTAATCATCTTGTAGGTCAGATCAACCGTCATTTCCCAGGCAGCAGTGTTTTCGTTCAGCCAGGCCGGAAGTTCAACACGGTTGGCAACATACGGAGCCTGATCAGTCTTGAACGCTTCTAGGTAATGCTCCAATTTTTCAGGAGTTAATGCGCCAACTTTAACCAGTGCTTCGCCGATGTAGAGATGGGTCGCCTTTTGATGCGCAATAACCTCATCCAATTGGAGTGGTGAAAGAAAGCCAAGATCAACCAGCAGGTCACCCAGCTTCATGTCCTTTGAGAGCTGGGCAGAGTGTGCCGTTTCAATGTCCTGCTGGGTAATAAATCCCATGGCTACGGCCATTTCACCCAGCTTCAGGTTGGTCCGCTCCTGCAGCTCTATTGCGTGGAGCAGTGACTCGCCGGTTACCGCATCCTGCTCCACCAAAAATTGTCCAAAGAATTTTACTGCCATTGGCTTAGCCCCCCAGCCCTGTTAGAGCGCCCGCAGGATACGCAGCACGTTTTCCGTTTCAAACGGCTTTGAAATAACATTTTTTGCCCCAAGCTTGATGGCCTCGGTAAATTTATCACCGACACCGCCCAGAGAGGTTACCATGACCACCTGCACCGCTTTGTCCAGCATTACCAAGCTACGCAATGCGGTCAGACCATCCATACCTGGCATGTTCATATCCATGCAGATGATGTCAGGATCTTCACTGTGGTTCATTTTGATGGCTTCAGCCCCGTTTTTCGCATGACCAACACAAACGAAATCGCCGGAATCGTTAATAATCTTTTCCAGCTGGCGGGTTACGGAGAGGCTGTCATCAACGACAAGCACCTTCTTCATAGACACCTTACCTCCAAGTGTGGCGTGGTGACCCTGCCCAAAGGCAGGTTTAGTATGCGGGAACTGTACTCGAAAGTTGGTAAAATGTCAAAAATGATTCTGTATAAATTTCCGCTTCTTCCTTGATTCACGCCGTGTTATAAATTATCGATCAAATCATTGCCAAAGGAGATTGTACTGTCATGATGTTCAAGCGTAATGTAACCATTGCGGTACTGGTGGCTGCTGTATCCATGATGGGTAGTGCCGGGGCCTTAGCTGCAGATAAAAAGCCAGCACCTGCACCAGCGGCTGCTGAAAAGGCTAAACCGCTGCCAGATCCGGTGGCACGGGTGAACGGGGTTGCCATTCCTGCTGCTGATTTGCAGAAGGCCTTAACCGCCTTTAGTAAATCACCTTCAGCTGCTCAGGTACCGCCAGGTCAGGAAAAGGCTGTGCAGCAGTTTTTGTTGAATCAGATGATCGGCGGAGAGCTGATGTATCAGGTCGCCAAAAATACCCCAGTTAAGGATCAGGATAAGCAGATTAATGATGCTCTTGGTAGGTTGAAGACTCGTTTTAAGACAGACGAAGACTACAAAAAAGGGCTGCAAGAGCAGGGGTTAAATGAGAAAGACCTGCGTGAATTGATCCGGCGTAATGTGATTATTGAAAATTATATTGAGCAGGCGGTTGTGCCAAAACAGACCGTGTCCGATGCAGAGGTGAAGGCGTTCTACGACAAGAACCCTGAGACCTTTACCCAGCCTGAGCAGGTTCGTGCCAGCCATATTCTGATTACGCTGGATGCCAAAGCAACCGATGCCGACAAAAAGAAGGCTAAAGAGAAGGCGGAAGACCTGTTAAAGCAGATCAAGGCTGGAGCTGATTTTGCCAAGCTGGCTCAGGAAAATTCAGGATGCCCCAGTAGTAAGCAGGGTGGAGACCTTGGCTATTTTGGCAAAGGCCAGATGGTGAAACCGTTTGAAGAAACTGCCTTTGCCATGAAACCGGGTGAGGTAAGCGGCGTGGTGGAAACCCAGTTCGGGTATCATATCATCAAGCTAACGGAGAGAAAGGCCCCAACAAAAGTTGCCTTTGATGATGTAAAAGCCAAAATAGCTGATTCACTGAAACGTAAAAAAGTGAGTGAAGCTATTAACGAAATTATGGAAGATGCCAAGAAGAAGGCCAAAATAGAAGTGTACCTGAAGTAAGCGCGGTACAACTCATTTCAGTACGGTGTAAGGCCGGTTCCTGCTGAAGGAACCGGCCTTTTCTTATTTCGGGCCAGACACCGTTGTTGACGCGCCTGCTGCCAAACCTTGGAAGTCAGTGACGCCAAGGAATTCGCCATGATAGTAGATGGCTGCCTTGCCTGCGGCAAGCGGTGTAGCACTGGTGTTCTTCAGCGTAAGGGAAAAACTGGGAATCGGGTTGGTGATGACCTGCTCTTTTTCGGTTGGTAGCTGCCACTCAGCCAGACGTGGAGAACCGGCAGTTGCGAAAGGGTAAAGCTGTGTTGGTTGCCCGGCACTGATTGCAGCAGGTGTGACACTGATAGCATAGCCGTCCGGCAACCAACTGCTTGTGTGCGGCACCAATGCTAGCAGTGCAGTGCCGTTTCCTTGGATGTGGATGTCGTAACTTGGTGTCCAGCCACCATCTTTCAGTACGGCAGCTATCCTGAGACGGGCTGTTGCCGGTGTTACTGAAACCTGCACCGTTGGTCCACCAAAAGTGGTTTTCTGCAGGTTCACCAGTCGTCCCTCAATCCGTTTCAGGTCCTGTTCTGCGCGGCGACGAGCGGTAAAGACCGCTTCCAGTTGGGCAATGGCAAAGTCGGTGCCCTGACGAACTGAGGTCATCGGGTCCGGATTGGTCTTGGTCTTGCGGGGGGCCTTGGAACTTTGTGATTTTGCAGCAGCAGCAAAGATCCCTTCACGGGTATCCAGCGCCTTCAGACGATCTTCAAGCCGATGTTTCTGCTCTGACAGACTATCCAGCTCTTTCTGGAGTTTATCTGATGTCTTGAACGGGAGCAGCTCTACACGGGCTATACTACCGTTATCCAGTGGCTTAATTCGCAGGGTTCCTTCTCTGATTGGTGCCGGAAATGAAAAATCTGCAATTCCCTTTTTAGCCGCTACCTCAACTTCAAGCAGACTGGCATCGGAAAACAGGGTGAGCTGCCGTGGGGCAGCATGGACCAGAGAAGTAGCAGCAAGCAGTGTCAGGCAGAGTACCAGACCGCGTATGATCATGGCAGACCTCCCAGCTGCAAAATAGTGGTGTACTGCTCTTCTGTGATGGGCTGGATAGAAAGGCGGCTGCGATTAACCAGCGGCATGCCGGTCAGCAGTGGATGTTCACGGATTACAGCCAGCGGAACTTCGGAGGGAAGTTTTTGATCAGCCCGGACATCAACCATATACCAGATCGGTTTGTCTGGCGTTGCCTTGGGATCAAAATGGTCAGCATGGGGATCAAGTGCGGTATGGTCCGGGTACCCTTCACGTACTACGGTGCAGAGACCAACAACTGCCGGTTCAGGGATGGAGCTGTGGTAAAACAGTACCCGGTCACCGGGCTTGATCTCATCCCTTAGGAAGTTGCGGGCCTGGAAGTTGCGCACCCCGTCCCAATGCTCAGTTGCGTTGGGACGGGCTTGCAGATCCTGGAACGAAAAACAACCCGGTTCTGATTTGAAGAGCCAGTAACGCATAAATAAACCTCCGAAAACGAGGATTTTTTCGTGAGATCAAGGCTGTCGAAGGAGTGCGCGGAGGCGTACCCTATGAGTACGCTGCACAAGAACGACTGAAGACTTACACAGATATCACGGTAAAAGACCGTTTTCTACGATAGCAGATGCACAAACAATCCGCTTCTCAGCTTCGGCTCAAACCATGTTGACTTGGGCGGCATGATCTGGTCGTCATCAGCCAGATCCATCAACTCTTTGATGCCGGTGGGATACATGGAAAAGGCAACGGCATACTCATCACTGTCCACCAGCCGCACCAGCTCATCCAGACCGCGGATACCACCCACAAAGCTGATCCGCTTATCCGTGCGGGGATTTTCAATCCCCAGTACCGGATGCAACAGGTGGTTCTGCAGGATCGAGACATCCAGTCGTCCCACGGTGTTGGCTTCGTCAGTCAGTTCTGGCTTGGCCTGTAGCTGGTACCACTGGCCGCCAAGGTACATGCCGAACTGATGCCGGGATTCTGGTGCCAGTGCTTCAGATGCCGGGGCAACCTCAAAGCATGTTGCAACGCTGGCCAGAAACTGTGCAGCATCAAGTCCGTTCAGGTCCTTAACCACCCGGTTGTACGGCATGATGTTCAGTTGGCTTTCCGGGAAGATCACCGTCAGGAAGAAGTTGTATTCTTCAGTACCGGTATGGTTGGGGTTGGCAGCCTTACGCAGGTCGCGTACCTTTGCTGCGGCCGCACTACGGTGGTGCCCGTCAGCAACATACAGGGTTGGTATCTCACTAAACAGTTTGGTCAGGTGGTCAATCAGATACGGATCCGCAACCACCCAGAGCTTGTGGGAAACTCCGTCATTGGTAGTGAAGTTGTAATCCGGTGGCTCGTACGAGGCGTCAGACAATATGGTCTCTACCTCCGGATTATCGCGGAAGATGTAGAAGACCGGTTCGTCATTGGCATCAAGGGTATCAATATGCTTGATCCGGTCCTCTTCCTTGTCTGCCCTGGTGTGCTCATGCTTCTTGATGGCGCCGGTCACATAATCATCAACCGCTGCGCAGGCCACCAGCCCGGTCTGGATGATGGAACCCATTCTCTGACGATAGATGTAGTAGCAGGGGGCATCCTCCTGAATCAGTACCTTGCGTTCAATAAAACTCTGCAGATTCAGCTTGCCCTGGCGGTGCACCTCGTCGGCATGGGGGTCAACTGAGGCAGGCAGATCAATCTCCGGTCTGGAGATATGCAGAAATGAATCGCTATTTTCGCCAGCCATCTGGCGGGCCTCTTCCACATCCATCACATCATAGGGGAGGGCGGCCACGCGGGGGGCCAGGTGTACAGGAGGCCGCAGGGCCTCAAACGGTTTGATAATTGCCATGATTTGCTCCTGCCTTATTGAATATAGCGTCGGGCGCCCACAAAACGGCGCTCGAAGTAGGATTCTTCAACGGATGCGGTTTTGATATCTTCACCCCGCTTGGGGGCATGCACAAATTTGCCATTGCCGACATAGATACCGACATGGGTAATGGATGATTCTGAAGCACCAAAAAAGACCAGGTCACCATCCCGTAGTTCAGCTTTGTTGATCGGGTTGCCGGCCTTGTACTGTTCCCGTGAAGTACGGGGGATGTTGATGCCGCAGAGATTATAGACCGCCTTGGTAAAGCCGCTGCAGTCCAGGCCATCCACCACGGTGTTGCCGCCCCACTGGTACGGGATACCCACAAACCGTTCTGCGGTGCGGGCGGCGATGAAGCCCAGGTCCCGCTCTCCCGGTTTGGTTGCTGGTGGCTTGGCAGTGGGCTCCTCAACCGGCAGGCCCAGCTCATTGGTTGGCGGCGGATAGGGCTTGAGCGGCTTATGCAGCTCGGGACGATTCTGTTTAATGACCGGCTCTTTGGAATTGGCAAACACCACCTCATTAGGTGGGGCGATGTAGAAGCTGTCAATCAGCTTGTCCGCCACCAGCCGATTGGCAGCGGTACGAGCCTTCTCTTTGGTGGGAAAATCACCAAATCGTACCGCATAGATGCCGTTGTCCTTGCGGTAGTAGAACGCCTCAAGTCCCTTATCCTGCAACCGATTGGCAAAACGCTCGGCATTTTTTACATCGGAAAAGGCCCCCATCTGGATCGCAAATCCCAGCCGGCTCACCCCTTTGGCGTATTTAACACTACTGCCGGTTTTAAGTGGCTCTGTCCGTTTTTTGGTTGTATGTGGCGATGCACAGCCCTGGGTGGCAGTGAATAGCAATGTTAATACAATAAGATAGCAGATATGCAAGAGATGTTTCATGGCCTAGTCCTCATCCTTGACATCACGTCGAACACCCATCAGAAACGGAATCACAAAATCGTCCAAGGCGCCATCAAGCACTGAATCCGGGTTGCCTGATTCGACGCCGGTTCGCAGATCTTTTACCATTTTGTAGGGATGCAGCACATAGGAGCGGATCTGGCTGCCCCAGCCGATCTCCCGCTTTTCACCGGCAATCTCTGATGCCTTGGCGTTACGCTCTTCCATCTCCTTCTCATACAGCTTGGCCCGCAGCACCTTCATGGCAGTGGCACGGTTCAGGATCTGGCTCCGCTCAGACTGGCAGGCAACCACAATGTTGGTGGGGAGGTGGGTGATCCGTACCGCAGAATCGGTGGTGTTAACGTGCTGACCACCTGATCCGCTGGAGCGGTAGGTGTCTACCCGCAGGTCAGAATCTGCAATGCGGATGTCGATATCCTCTTCTTCAATCTCAGGAAAGACAAAGACCGAGGCAAAGGAGGTGTGGCGGCGGTTGTTGCTGTCAAAGGGAGAAAGCCGTACCAGGCGATGTACGCCGGCCTCGGCCTTGAGGTGGCCATAGGCAAATTCGCCGGAAACGCTAAAGGTGGCAGATTTAAGTCCTGCCTCTTCACCATCCTGATAATCGGTAATGGCGGTCTTCCACCCCTTTTTCTCACAGTAGCGCAGCAGCATCCGCAGCAGCATATTGGCCCAGTCCTGGGATTCTGTGCCGCCAGCACCGGAGTTGACTGATACGAAACAGCCGTTGCGGTCATGGGTGCCGGAGAGCATCCGCTGGAACTCGGCCTCCTCAACGCCGGTTTTCAGGCGCTCATTCATGCCGTGGACTTCGGCCAGAGTATCTTCGTCCTCAGCCTCCGCTCCCAGCTCAATCATCACCCGTACATCATCGGCCTGGCGGTTGAGTGAGTCCCACGACTGCAGCATTTTTTCTATAACGGTGCGTTTCTTCAGGATATCCTGAGAGCCGGAGGGGTCATCCCAGAAACCGGGGGCAGCGATACGGGCATCAAGCTCCTGCAGCTCTTCCCGTTTGCTATCCAGGTCAAAGAGACCTCCGAAGGGAGGAGATGCGGTTGGTCAGATCATCAAGCTGTGTAACTTCTTCGCGGTACATGGTGCTCTCATTTCAGTCAGGTGTACGTTTCTTTTAAGGCCCTTTTGTACCTTTTTTCGGCAACCTCTGCAACAGCAGAATCCTGCTAAACGGTATGATGCCATGAATCTGTTTCGTTAACTCATGGCAGGTGCCATGCTGATACAACGGTGGCCCCTTTCAGAAGCAAAGGGGCCACCGGCGCTGCTAAAGTTGTGATCTAACGCTTCGGCTAGTTAAGCCCTTTGCTGTTTAGATAGACGCCATACTGTTTGTCAGCACCCTGAATATGGTTAATCAGCCAGCCACGCAAAAAGTCCATAACCTCTGAACTCAGGGCCGTGTTGTTGTTCTGAAACTTCTTTTGCAGCTCTACGGCGGTCTTTTTTAACTCATTGTGCAGTTTAATGTGCTGATCAAGTCCCGGGTAATTGTGCTGTGACATAACCTTTTCTTCGTCATTAAAGTGGGTCACGGTGTACTGGATCAGGTTGTCAAGGATCGACTTCAGGGCTGCATGTCCCTTGCCCTGGTTGATGGCATCGTTAAGTTGGTTCACGATATCGATCAGCCGCTTATGCTGGTCATCAAACTGACGGATATTTACGCTGAACTGAGGTCCCCACTGCATCAGGGAAACAGACTCACCCATCATCTGGTCAATCATGCCCATTAACTTGTCGGATTGGTTCTGCATCTCTTTACTGAGATCATGGGCGCGTTGCTTGTCTCCGGCATTGTAGGCCAGGATGGCCTGCTTACCCAGGTCATGTACCTTGGCATGGGGGGCATCAATCTCTTTGAAGATCGGGAGATGTCCGCAGCTCTTTTGCCCGGTGCTCTGGTACCACTTGCCAAAGGCACAGGTCAGGTGTGTCGTCAGTTTATTGGGGTCCAAGGTAATGGCAGCGCTAAGGTGGGCCCTGATTCTGCCGGTAAAGATCATGTGAGCACTTTTGGCCTTTTTAAGGGTCAGCTCCACAGATTCTTCAACCGTAAACTGCCCCAGGGTGTTCATCAATGTTTCTGCCAGATCATTCAGGTGGCTGGCCTCAATTGCAGAATCATGGGCATTCTGGGAGCTCTGGTTTACAACATTGGTGATATGCAGCATGTTACCGCTGATTTCGCTGGTGGTTGCTGTCTGCTCTTCTGCAGCCGTGGCAATCTGGCTGATCTGAAGGGAAAGGCTGCTGATCTGATTGAGAATCCCTTCAATAACCTCACCTGAACGGGCTGCTTCCTGGCTACCCTGGTGAACCTGCGCAACCCCTTCTTCCATAACGCCTACTGCCGCTCTGGTTTCATGCTGGATCGCCTTGATCATCTGGTCAATTTCACGGGTTGCCTTGGTGGTTCGCTCGGCCAGGGCGCGTACCTCATCGGCAACCACGGCAAAACCCCGCCCCATCTCACCGGCTCGGGCCGCTTCAATGGCTGCGTTTAAGGCTAGCAGGTTGGTCTGATCAGCAATGTCCTGGATGGTGCCGATGATCTGGCCAATCTGATCAGAACGCTGCCCCAGCCCTTCAACGGTTCTGGCAGAATCGCGTACCTGCTCAGCAATTTTCTGCATGACGTCAATGCTGTTTTTAATAATGGCAGCCCCGTCGGTGGCCTGGGAAGTGGCCTGCTGCGATCCCTCCGCTGCCATCTGACAGTTACAGGCAATATCCCCGGAGGTGGCTGCCATCTCTTCTCCGGCAGTTGCCACCGTGGTGGCCTCTGAGGCGACCTGCTGTACCCCTTCTGAAAGTTCTTCAGAGGACATGTGGACCTTTGAGGCTGCAGCGGTTACTTCGGCACCCAATGCGGCAAGGTCGTTGATGCTTTTGGTAAACGTGGTGGCAATCCGGTCAAATGAGGCGGCAATCTGACACATTTCGTCCTTACCGGATAAATTACTGCGAGCCGTAAGATCACCGCTTTCAATCCGTGCTGCTGTCTCCATCAGACGTTGCGCTGAACCGACGATGGAGCGGCTGATCAGATACCCCATGAGTAGCGCCAGCCCCAAACCTGCCACGATGCTGATGATTGATGTGGCTACAAGGCGCTTGTAAGCGGCCTGGTTGTTGTCGCAGGTGGATTTTGATTGCTTCAGCTGATATTCCAGAAGTTGCTGGGCTGCGGTGGCTGCCTGCTTTGCCTGGGCAGTGCCTCCCTTGAAGATCAAGGTGTTTGCCTCCTGGTATTTGCCCAGATTCAACAGAGCCAGGGCTGGTTGCACGGTTTTCTCAAGAAAGATATTTTTTGCGTCGTTGTACTCCAGTGCCAGCTTTTTTTCTTCAGGGGAGCTAATCAGTTTCTCATACTCTTTCCAGGTTTTATCGATTTCAGACAGGCTCTTCTGAATACTATCGGTATGCATGTTAACCGGGTGATCGTGCAACGTGCTGACCGGGTTAGAGGGGTCATGAATCGCGGCAAAGGCCAATTCACGCAGGGTGGTGTTGATACCGCCACGCAATGTGGCAACCTGCTGCATCGGAATAAGGTTTTGCGAGTACATATCCTGCATCCCCTGATTGGCGTTTCTTGTGCCAGCTATGCCAATCAGGCCGATGATTACCATGCCGATCGACAGGATGCCGACAAGAAAGATCAGTTTTGACTTAATGGTGCCGAAGCTAAGCATAGGCATGGACCTCCTTTGGGATGGACATCAATTCAAAGTGTCAATTGATAACGGCTGTTTGCATTAAAAATGAGGGCAAAGATTAAAATCAAATACGTTTTTGATAAACGTAAACAAATTGGGAGTCTGTGATGTAATGCGACAAGCGGACTCTAATTAAATTAAAGTCCGTTTGCAATAATTAAAATACGAGCTGTGTCCTAACCATGGGCATTTTATGGTGAGCCTCTTGCAAAACTACGGCGGAGGCTGCCTACTGCATTACGTCGTGCTCGTTTCATCCATTCCGCACTACATGTTGCAAGAGGTTCTTATGTGTAGCTCATTAATCAGCCGGCTGCATTTTTACCGGTAGCGTGATGGTAAATGTCGTACCGGTACCCGGGGTGCTGGACACATCAATGGAGCCTTGATGCTTATTTACAATAATGTTGTAGACAATTGACAGGCCATGCAACTCTACCGAGGCAGATGCAAGAAGCGGTTCGCAGGCCTCAAAGTATGCAGTCAATTTCGTGCTGTACTTGCCACGACAACCCAGATTACTTTTAAACGCGTATACCGAAAATTTTAACAGTGCGGAAGCCACCCATTAAAACGTTTCAGTACCATATCCATATCATGTGCTACGATTTCAAGACGGAGCATATCAACCTGTTTAATTGATTTCAGCTCTCTGCTGCTCAGGTTGTATCCTTCCTTCTGCAGTGTCTCTTCCAATGACAACATGGCCCGGCGTCGAAAACGGTCATCAGTTAACATCCGCCCCAGTACCTGTTCTATCGTTCCCTGTGACATGGCTGCCCCCTTTGTATGCTTTAGGCTCTCTTTCAATAAGGTTCTAGCATCGCTCATGCCAAAATAGCAGCTTCATGAAATCAATATGTTATCAGTATTTTTGATGGACGATTGTGCCTTGGGTGGACATGTTGTGTCTGCTGGATACACTCAGGGGGCGACACAAAACCGTTCAACTGCGAGGAATTAATGCCTGGAATGCGGATGTGGGCCTCCAGCAGGCCTTGTACCTACTGGAGGTTGATAAGTTGATCAACGGTGTAGTTGGCCATGGGCCAGATACGCAAAGTCGGTTGCAGGGAGAACCTGTAACCGACTTGTTAGTTGAAGGTTGGTGAGTTACGGAAAACGGAAGGTGACGCCGGTCAGCATGGTCAGGTCTGTAGCAGGCTTGTTGAAGCCGCCACGCACACCCAGATCAAGATCGAGTTTGTCGTTCAGCGAGTAGATCAGGCCACCGGTTATATAGGAGGGCCAGACATTGGAGGTCTGTAGGGTGCTGGTGGTGGTACCTACTTCAGCAACAATCTGCAGGTTCTTCGTTACGGCAACTCCGGCAGCCAGCGACATTTTCCAGAAGTCACTGCGATTGTCGGGACGGTCAGCGTCAATATGATCCTGATGCACGTAACCAAGGTTGGCATGGACTGTGACTGGCTTGAGATCAACGGTTGAGATCAGGGTGGCGGCATAGCCGGTGCGGCCCGCTCCCAGCCCTTTGTCCCGGTCGCCGTTGGGAATGTTCATGCTTGGTTTGACCGCCAGGCTGACCGGTCCCAGTTCCAGAAAACGCCACTTCAGGGCAAGGGTGATATCGGCCAGACCGCTATCGTCAAGAACCGTGACATCATTTTGTTTGACCTGTTGCAGTAGATACGGGAACGAAATTGAGGCGTCCAGGCTGTCAAATATACCGCCTGTCAGAGTAAGTCCAAGAGCCTGCTGATTGATTTTCGTGGTAACGCCGTTGTCGGTATCCTTGTCCCATGAAAATTCTCCGGTTGCTTCTACCTGGAATTTGAGCATTCCCTGGGTACCGGCATCATCGGTGCTTAAGGGGTGGGCCGCAAAGGAGGTGGCAGCACAACAGAGTAAAATCAGTGTAATGAGTGTGCTCAGACGTGTCTTCATGGCAGTTTTCTCCTGTTCTTTAGGGTGACTTTGATTGTAAACGGCTCCGCCGCAGCAGTAAAAGCAGAATGGTTAATGCCAGACAGCTCTGGGCAAACAGATCGCCAATCTTCAGGTAAAGGGCATTGGCGCTGCCCGGTTGTACTTCACCCACCATGACCGCTTCTTTGAAGAGCGAGGTCATGCCGCGGATATGTCCGTTCTGGTCAATGATGGAGGTGATGCCGGTGTTTGCCGCACGAATCAGGGGGGTGCGGGTTTCAACCGCCCTGAAGGCGGCCATGGAAAGGTGCTGGTAAGGGGCGGAGGAACGACCGAACCAGGCATCGTTGGTGATGTTAACCAGCACTCGGCTGCCGGCATTAACCTGCGCCCGGGCCAGTTCCGGAAAGATGACTTCGTAGCAGACCAGCACCCCCAGCGGTGTAGAACCAGCCTTAAGCGGCTTGATTTCCTGGCCAGGCACAAAATCGCCGATGCCATGGACCAGCTTGTTGACAAATGGTAGCAGCCGGGCCAGGGGAACGTACTCGCCAAACGGCACCAGGTGCATCTTGTCGGCTCGACCAAGCTCGCTGCCATTAGGCGCCAGCAGGAAGGCGCTGTTCAGGTTGCTGTACTTGCCGTTACGCTGTTCAATGGCCGGGCTGCCGAACAGCAGGTGGGTCTTCAGTTCGCGGCTCAGGTTACGAATCCGGTCTGACGAAGGGCTGTTTTCCTGAAAGAAGAATGGTGCCGCGCTTTCCGGCCAGACAATCAGATCAGGTTGTTGACGGGTTGCAGCCTGACGGGAGAGGGAGGTGTAGATGTCAAGGGTTGCTTCGCGGAAAGCAGGTGACCATTTGACGGCCTGATCAATATTGCCCTGAATCAGGGCTACTTTGAGCGGTGCTGCCGGGGGTAGAGGCGAATTTAAACGAAAAAAGCCGTAGCCCAGGGCAGAGGTCAGGGCCATGACAAAGATGATGGCACTTTTGGCAGGGTAGGGGATTTCTGCTCCGGACAGGGCTCGGATAATCCGGTAAAATACGACGTTAGCCAGCACCAGTAGGGCGGTGATGCCAAAGACGCCGGTCAGATCAGCCACCTGAATCAATGGCAGCAGCCGGTATTGGGAGTGGCCCAGCATGGTCCAGGGAAAGCCGGTCATCAGAAAGCTGCGCAGGTAATCGGCACCGACCCAGGCCAACGGCATCAGCAGGGCTGATTTAATCCCGCATCGCTCACCCATGACGGTTGCCCAGGTGGCCAGTCCATAAAACAGGGCCAGCCAGGCAGAAAGAAACAGCCAGAGCGGGATGGTGGCAAACAACGGCAGGTGTCCGTAGTCACCCATGACGATCATGACCCAGTAGAGCAGGCCGGCATAGGCGATCAGACCACTAAAGAAACCGAGCTTAAAGGCGGCCTTGGGTGTCTGACCTTCAAGGGTGGTCAGAAGTGGCACCAAGGCAATCCAGGCCAGAAAGGAAATGTCTGCCTTGGGGAATGATAGGGCGATCAGCAGGCCGGAAAGGCCAGCCAGCAGCGCTGGGCGGATGGTGCCGGAGATCAACGGCAGGCGGAAATCGTGCAGGTTCACGGGGTAGCCGGCTCCATTGTATCGGTAAGACGAACGATCCTGACCCGCTTGACCTTGCGGGGATCAGCATCCAGGATCTCGATTGCAAGTCCTTCACCGGTGATGACGGTGCCGGTAACCGGGATACCATCTGCCAGGTGGACCACCAGACCGCCAACGGTATCAAATTTGTCCCGTTCTATTTCTAGCTGAAACTGTTCTTCCAGTTCTTCTATCGGCAAGCGGGCGTCGGTGGTGAGAGAACCATCAGGATTGCAGGTATACAGCTCTTCTTCCATGTCATACTCATCCTGAATATCGCCAACAATCTGTTCCAGCAGGTCTTCAATGGTGACCAGACCGGAAGTGCCGCCGTATTCATCAACTACAATGGCCAGATGCACCTTTTTCTTCTTGAACTCCTGCAGCAGTAGTTCAAGGGTCTTGGTCTCAGGGGTAAAAAACGGTTGCCGGACCAGATCCCGCAGGTGGATTCCAGTATCTTCCATCCCCCAGCTTTTCAGCAGGTCCTTGGCATATAGCAGGCCGATGATGTTGTCCAGGGTGCCGTCATAGACCGGGATGCGGGAGTGGCCACAGGCGATGATGGCATCAATGGTTTCACGTACCGAGGCCTCGACACTGATGGCTGCCATTGAGGTGCGGGGCACCATGATCTCGCGCACCACGGTGCTGTCCAGCTCCAGGATGGCGCTGATCATCTCACGTTCCTGCTCGTCTACAATCCCTTCTTCTTCGCCGGCTTCAATCAGCTCGTGAATCTCCTCTTCAGTAACCTTTCTGCGTCCGGTTACCAATCGGGTGACCCTGTCAAGCAAACCTGCCGGCCTGCGACTGCTTCCTTCGTCCACGCTCGTTTTCCTCCGTCTGTTAAATGATCAGGGCAGGGCTGTCAGCCCTTCTTTTTGTAATAGTTTCCAGATTTCCTGTTCCTTGTGTTCCATCCTGACTGCCTCGACCTCGCCGCTTCGCTCATGGTCGTAGCCGGTCAGGTGCAGGATGCCGTGCAAGAGCAGAAAGATCAGTCGCTCATAGCTGCTTATACCACCTGCCTCGGCCTCTTGTGTGGCAGTATCAGCGGAAATGACCACATCGCCCAGGGCATGCCGGGCCACGTTGCCGAATTCTCCTTCCTGCAGTGAAAATGAGATGACGTTGGTGGGACGGTCCTTGCCCAGATACTCACGGTTCAGCCGGTGTATGGTGCGATCACCAACAATGGTAATCGATAGCTCGGTCTCGTCAGGACATCCCAAGGCGTTTAAGATCCTCGTTGCTGCTGCCCTGATGGGGCGTAACGGGGCCGGGTGTTTTCGCTGGTTGTTCTGTACCAGAATGTGCATTGCTCTTTTTACCTCCGATACTTCCTTTATGCACCGGTTCAGGGTAGTCAATCCGGTGGTGGAAGATGGCCCCCAGAATCCGGTTAAAGCTCTTGGCTATCTCATGCAGGTTTTTAAGGGTAAGTTCGCATTCATCCAGTTGGCCGTCGGAAAAAATCCGGTTGATCAGCTTTTGCACCATTCCCTGAATCCGGTCCGGGGTAGGATTAACCAGGGTGCGGGAGGCAGCCTCCACTGCATCGGCCAGCATGACCAGACCGGCTTCACGGGTCTGGGGTTTCGGTCCGGGGTAGCGGAATTCCTGGGGATCAACCTGTTGCCCCGTGACGTCGGCCTGCTGTTTGGCCTTTTCATAAAAAAACTTGATCAGGGCGGTGCCGTGGTGCTGCCGGATCACATCAATGATCGGTTGTCCCAGATGTTTTTCACGTGCCAGCGCTTCACCTTCCTTGATGTGGGAAATCAGGATCAGGGCTGACATGTGGGGTGATAGTTTGTCGTGCCGGTTTTCACCACCATGCATATTTTCAATAAAGTAGAGCGGCTTGGCTGCCTTGCCGATGTCGTGGTAGTAGGCCGCCACCCGTGCCAGCAACGGATTGGCACCGATCGCTTCGGCGGCGGCCTCCACCAGATTGCCCACCACCACACTATGATGATAGGTACCCGGTGCCTTGATCATCAGATCCCGCAGCAGGGGAGAGTTGAGGTTGGCTAGTTCCAGTAGCTTAATGTTGGTGGTGAAATGGAACAGTGACTCAAACAGTGGCGTAAAGGCTGAAACCAGCATGGAAGAGAGCAACGCTCCTACCAGGGTAAAGCAGATCACATACAGCGTCTGCATGGTGAAGAGGGCGCTGTTCATGGTCTGGAAACAGAGCCCCATGGCAAGGTTGACCACCGCCAGTTTGAGACCGGCAGTATAGATCACACTGCGGTCCTGACACTGCCGTACGCCATGGGCGCCTACCACACTGCCCAGCAGGGCGTAGATCACCACGAACATATTGCTGTTAAACAGGATGCCCAGCAACGGGGCCATCATCACGCAGTAGACCAAGGCGACTTCTGAGTTGAGTAGAATCCGCACAATCATGGCCCCTGCTGCAAAGGGGAAGAGGTAGGCATAGGAAGCGGGCGATACAGACGGAAAGGCAGCTCCGATGTTGGCAGAAACCAGCAGGGCCAGCTTAAAGACAAAGAAGCTGCCCACGATCAGGATGGCTATGGCCAGCAGATCGCGATTGCTGGGGTTGAATTTGCGGATGTTCTTACAGGCAAAACGGTACGGAAAGTAGAACAACACCAGTACCAGACCAAAGATGCCCAGGACGGTGTAGAGTGTCCCCTCGCCACGGCTGGCCAGATAGATCATTTGCAGTTTGTGGGATTGTTCGCTGCTGACCCGTTCACCCACCCGGACGATCATTTCACCTTTCTGAATCTTGTACAGTACCGGCTTGATGTCATTTAACACTGCCTTTTTACGGGCCTCAGTGGCCTCACGGTCAAAGAACAGGTTGGGTTTCAGGATCTTGGCAGTCAGTGCCAGCAGGTGACGGGAAACATCGCCCGGTATGCCATCAAGCCGTTTGGTCTGTAGTAGTCTGCGTGCTTCGCCAATCTCGATAAAAGGTGTATTCGAGGTTACCGTGCCAACGTTCTTGCCAAGAGTATTGCTGATTTCGATGCCCCGTTGGGTATCTGATCTGAACACCTTCTCATCAAGAATAATCTTATGTTTGTAAACCTCATCAAGAACCAGCTTCAGGCTGGCCAGCAATGCAGTCTGGTTGTTTGTCTTCAGTAGGGAGCGAAGCTCACCTTCAGCCAGTTGTGCATCAAGTATCGGTTCAAGCAGTGGGCGTAGTTCTGCTGTTGTGAGTGTTGGTTTTTCTGACCGGGCGGTCTGGGTGGTGCTGAGTGCACGGGTTACACTTGCAAGCAGCGTTGTTGCAACGCTTTCGCTGGCAGTGTAGACAACCGGCGCTTTGGCCTCTGCTTCACTACGCAACTGTTTGGTCAGCTCATGATCTTCCAGCAGGTAGTCCTGGCTGGCACGGATATCAGAGGTGGCTATTTCCCCGGTCTTGTAACGGGCGGTTACCAGATGCTGGCTGGGCAGCAGGATCAGGGTCAGCAGAACAGCAGTAAGCAGCAGTAGTAGAACGCGATTACGGCGGGCAGTTACGGGATTGGAAAAACGCCGCACGATTGAGTCAAGCAGATTGCTCACCAGTTTTGGCAGATAGGCAAGATGAGACTGCTCGGGTGTATGTCCGGGGGATTCGGGCATGGCGTACCGTCAGGCGGTGCGGGAAGCAAGGTATGAGTAGAGGATCGTGAGCATAGTGAAAGATGAATTATACGCGGCCTGCATGAATACTGTCAATTTATAGTTCTGTGACCTGGCTGGCGGTAATCTCCACGTCGGGCCAGCCGTCATAGATCCAGTCCTCCAGACGGTCCAGACTGTTGCGGGCAATAGTCTTGTCCGAGCTTACGGTGACAAAGCCGAGCACCGCCACCTGACAATTGTCCTGGCGGTCAACCTCGGCACAGGAAACGTTGAAGCGGTTGCGGGCCCGCCCCAGGATGCTCTTGATGATGCCCCGCTTTTCTTTCAGCGAGAAGGCTGGTAGCGAGAGGTGGATCTCTGAGCAGAAGATGAACATAGCTCAGAACTCCGCATGCCTCGGTGTTCTGGGGAACGGGATCACGTCACGGATGTTCTCCATGCCGGAGAGGTACATGATCAGCCGCTCAAAGCCCAGGCCGAAGCCGGCATGGGGAGTGCTGCCCCAACGGCGGGAATCCAGGTACCACCAGAGCGGTTCCTTGGGGATATCCAGTTCATCTATCCGCTGTTCTAGGAGATCCAATCGCTCTTCCCGCTGGCTGCCGCCGATGATCTCACCCACTTTGGGAACCAGCAGGTCCATGGCTGCCACGGTTCTGTCATCATCATTCTGACGCATGTAAAACGCCTTGATATCCTTGGGGTAGTTCAGCACAAAGACCGGTCCGCCCACCACCTGCTCAGTCAGGTAACGTTCATGTTCGGTCTGCAGATCAAGTCCCCATTCAACAGGAAAGTTAAAGCTGACCGGCGCCTTTTGCAGGTGGGTGATGGCGTCGCCGTACTCCATCCGGGCAAACTGTGCCTCAGCAACAGAGCGTATCCGCTGTATCAAACCTTTCTCAATATGCTGATCAAAGAAAGCCATATCTTCAGCACATTCTATCAAGGCAAAGCTGCAGAGGTAACGGACAAATTCTTCGGCAAGATCGGCATCATCTGCCAGATCGCTGAAGGCCATCTCTGGCTCGATCATCCAGAACTCCGAGGCATGGCGGGCAGTATTGGAGTTTTCAGCTCGGAAGGTGGGACCGAAGGTGTAGATGTTGCCAAAGGCCTGGGCAAACAGTTCACCCTCCAGCTGGCCGCTGACGGTCAGGCCGGTCTTTTGGCCAAAGAAATCCTGGCCAAAGTCGATGCTGCCCCCTTCATTGCGGGGGGCTCCATTAGGGGGCAGGGTGGTGACCCGGAACAGTTCACCGGCCCCTTCGCAGTCGCTGGCAGTGATAATCGGAGTATGGACATACAGAAAATTATGTTCGGCAAAGAACTGGTGGATCGCCTGGGCCAGCCTTGAACGCAATCGGAATACCGCGCCAAAGGTGTTGGTGCGGGGACGCAGATGGGCGATGCTGCGCAGGTATTCAAAGCTGTGACGTTTCTTCTGCAGCGGATAGTCAGGGTTGGCTTCGCCAACTACTGTCAGCTCTGTGACCCGTAGCTCGTACTGTTGACCTGCAGCCGGTGAGGGGACCAGTTCGCCGGTTGCCTGCAGGGCGGTTCCGGTACCGAGCTTGCTGTAGTTTTCAAAGTTGGTTACGGTTGTCCGTTCCAGCACCAGTTGGATACCGGACAGGTTGGAACCGTCATTCAGGATGATGAAGGCAACATCACCGGAGGCCCGTGTGGAGCGGACCCAACCGGCTACGGCATGGTCACCGCCTGCTTCAGGACGGTTCAAAAGCTCTGAGATCAGTGTGCGTTTTGCCATGGGGAACTCCGCTTACTGTCCGATGATCTTTCTGCGTGGTGGCCGTTTGGTTGGCCCAGGTGGCTGAGTTGTCGTAGATGATTTTGCCGGGGCTGCCATTCGCTGTTCCCGCTGTTTGATTGGTGGCGGTGCATCCAGCGCCTGTGCCTCTTCCTTGCTCAAAAGACGGTATTCACCCGGTTGCAGGCCTCCCAGGGTCAGGTTGCCGTAGCGGATACGGCGCAACCGTACCACAAACAGCCCCACTGCTGCGCACATCCGCCGTACCTGGCGGTTGCGCCCTTCGCGGATAGTGACGGAGAGCCAGTCATTGCTCTGGTCGTTTTTCAGCAGGCGCACCGTGGTGGCACCGGTGGGGCCATCCTCCAGCTCTACCCCATCAGCCAGTTTTTTGATCTGCTGCGGATCAATTTTGCCCCGCACCCGCACATGGTACTCCTTATCAACCTGATGGCGGGGATGCATCAGCCGGTTGGCCCAGGCGCCGTCATTGGTCAACAGCAGCAGTCCTTCAGAGTTATAGTCCAGGCGCCCCACCGGAAAGAGCCGCTCGCCGATATCCTTCACCAGCTCGGTTACCAGTTGCCGCCCTTGTGGGTCTTTCAGCGAGGTGACGTAGCCGGCCGGCTTGTGCAGCAGTACGTAGTAGAGTTTCTCGGCCGGTTTGACCGGCTGCCCATCCAGGGCGATCAGGTCTTTGGCCGGATCAGCCTTGCTGCCCAGTTCAGTCACCACCTGACCGTTCACGGTGACTCGCCCGGCCAGGATCATCTCTTCCGAGGCGCGGCGGGAGGTTATACCAGCAGCGGAAATAATTTTTTGTAGACGTTCCATCATGGGGTGTCCTCGGGTTTTTTTGTGTCGGTTTCGCCCGGTACCAGGGCTAGAAAGAATCCTGCTGCTGCTCCATACAAGGCCCCTGACCAGGGGTTGCTCATCATGGCTCAGGTGCCGCCACCGGCACATTTTGACATCCAGCCGAAGATACCACCTGCCAGTGCGCCACCGCCGATCAGTACGATAAACTTTAGTAATTTCATCTTCATTGGGTTTCCTTGCGAACCGGCAAATGCCACAGATACCAGGTGATTGCAGGTGCCAACAGTATCAAGACTACTTGTAGCCAGATTGCTTTAACCAATAACAGGGTGGATGACCCCAACGTCAGCCAGACCAATGTAATTGCAGTCTGTTTGGCCCGCAATGGAATACCGGAACCGTCCAGATACCCCCGCACCAGCGGTCCCAGGTGATTATGCTCAATCAGCCAGGTATGAAAGCGGTCTGAGCTGCGGGCAAAGCAGGCTGCTGCCAGCAGCAGAAACGGGGTGGTGGGCAGTAGCGGCACAAAGATGCCGATTATCCCCAGTCCCGTGGATATTAGGCCAATAATGATCAGCAGCCATCTGAGTAACCGGTTGTTTACGCGCATAGTTTCAGTAAACACGAAAGGGGCGTTGTTTCAACGCCCCTGTAAAGATAGTGGTAAACGGATCGAGTTTGCTTTCAGGCTACTCGGCCATGCGGGTCATGGCGCGGAACTTTTGATAGCGATCTTCAACCAGTTGATCAGGAGTCATCTCCTTCAGCTCGGCCAAGTGTTGACGGATGGCTGATCCCATGGCCTGGGCAGTGGCCTCGTGATCGCGGTGGGCGCCGCCCACCGGCTCATGGATGATTTCATCAATCACGCCCAGTTCAATGATATCTTGGGCTGCGGGTTTGAGTGCCTCAGCAGCCTGCTGGCCTTTGGTGCCATCGGACCAGAGGATGGCAGCGCAGCCTTCCGGCGAGATAACCGCATAGACGGAATGCTCCAGCATCAGCACCCGGTTGCCCACCGCAATTGCCAGGGCGCCGCCGGAACCACCCTCGCCGGTCACGCAGACAATCACCGGCACGGTCAGACTGGCCATCTCGCGCAGGTTACGGGCAATCGCTTCTGCCTGGCCCCGTTCTTCTGCCCCAATTCCGGGATAGGCGCCAGGGGTGTCTACAAAGGTGATGATCGGCAGGTTGAACTGTTCAGCCATCTGGAACAGACGCAGCGCCTTACGGTACCCTTCAGGGTTGGGCATGCCGAAGTTGCGGAAGACCTTCTCCTTGGTGTCACGCCCCTTCTGGTGTCCTACCACCATCACCGGCTGGCCATCAAAACGGGCCAGACCACCCACGATGGCATGGTCATCGCCGAAGTTGCGGTCGCCGTGCAGCTCATTGAAATCGGTAAAAAGGTACTTGATGTAATCAAGGGTAAAGGGACGGTTGATGTGGCGTGCCACCTGGGCCTTCTGCCAGCGGGTCAGGTTGTTGAAGATCTCCTGACGCTTTTCTTCGACCTTGCTTTCCAGTGCATTGATCTCGGCAGTTAGATCGCCAGCACCCAGAGCGCGCAGTTCCTCAATCTTCTTTTCCAGCTCGGCAATCGGTTTTTCAAACTCCATGTAGACAGTAGCTGCCATCAGAGTACCTCACAAATAAATTGGTAATGTAAAGAGAATGAGAAATTTTTCGTCATGGCTGGGGTGTGCGAGGCGTCGCGCGGAGGCGTACTAAGGGGGTACGCCGCACAAGCGGCAACGAGTACAACACAGCCAGGGCGGAAAAGAGCCATTCTCCTATTCAAAGATCGCGGCATTATACCCGACACAGCGTTCTACCGCCAGCCTAAATTCATCACTGGCCGCCACTTTCAGGTGATCCGGTAATTTAATGGTGGTCCGGCTGCGGTCAGGGATCTCAAGCTGCAGCAACACCGGCAGGTTGCCGGGGTGTTTTTCCAGCAGTTCTTTGATCGGTGTCAACTGTTCCGCAGTCAGCTCCAACAGGCGCAGCGCCAGACTGACGCGGGTGGTCTGCTGCTCCTGGGCCTCGGACAGCAGCTTGATATCGCCATTGACGCTGACCTGGTTGGGGAACTTGCGGCCATTGCCTTCCTGGGGTTTCATCACCAGTAGTTTGCAACCCTTTTCACCCTTTTCCAGTTTGCCGGTAAACAACAGCGGGTCATCTGATTTCAGGAGGGCGGCTGCCGGTACGTACATGTCGGAAAAAACCGTGATTTCGATCTGTCCGGTCAGGTCTTCAATGGTGACAAAGCCCATCCGGTCACCCTTCTTGGTGATGATCTCCTTCAAAGAGGTGACAATACCGCAGACCCTTACTTCACAGTTGTCCGGGAAGTCAGATAACCGGGCTATCTCGGCGCTGGCCAGACGCTTGATGTCGGCGGCATAGCGGTCCAGTGGGTGGCCGGTGATCAGAAAGCCCAGCGCCTCCTTTTCATAGCCCAGCTTTTCCTTGTCATGCCATTCTTCGATATCCGGCAGCTTACGGCCGGAACGGGTGGCGGTGGCAGTGGGCATATCACCAAACAGGGAGACCTGGGCGCTGTCCCGTTCTTCCTGAAAACGCTGGCCTGCAGAAGTGGCATCATCAAGGGCTGCCATCAGCGGGGCACGATGTCTGTGCAACGAATCAAAGGCACCGCATTTGACCAGCGCCTCCATGACCCGCTTGTTGACCCGGCGCAGGTCCACCCGTTCACAGAAATCGTAAATATCGGTAAAGGGACCATCGGCGCGGGCCTCAATAATCGACTCCACTGCGCCGCCGCCAACTCCCTTAACCGCGCCGAGACCGAAGCGCATCGACTTGCCTGACACGGTAAAGGACTGGCCCGAGGCGTTGATATCCGGCGGCAGCACCTCAATCCCCTGTTCACGACAGTCGCTGATGCTTTTCAGTACCTTGTCGGTACTGTCCATGTCGCAGGAGAGCAGGGCAGCCATGAATTCAACCGGGTAGTGTGCTTTCAGGTAGGCGGTCTGATAGGCGATCAGGGCATAGGCGGCCGAGTGTGATTTGTTAAAGCCGTACTCAGCAAACTTAGCCATCTGGTCAAAGATCGCCTCGGCCTTCTTGATATCCAGCCCCTGGGCCTTGGCCCCTTCAAGGAATGGCTCCTTTTCCTTGGCCATAACCGCCGGGTCTTTCTTACCCATGGCGCGGCGCAGCAGGTCGGCCCGTCCCAGGGAATACCCGGCCAGGGAACGGGAGATCTGCATAACCTGCTCCTGGTAGACAATGACCCCGTAGGTGTCCTTCAGGATCGGTTCCAGCTGGGGCAGATCGTAGACTACCTTCTGGCGGCCATGCTTACGCTCGATGAATTCATCCACCATGCCGCAGCCCAACGGGCCGGGACGGTAGAGGGCGCAGGCCGCGATCACGTCTTCAAAGCAGGAAGGTTTCAGCTTGACCAGCATCTCCTTCATGCCGCTGGATTCAAGCTGGAAGATGCCGGTGGTGTTACCGGCGGTGATCAGGTCGTAGCTGGCCTGGTCATCATCCCGCAGGCGGGTGATATCGAACTCAGGGTTCTGGCCTTCGCGGATCATCCGCACCGCATTCTGGATTACGGTCAGGTTTTTCAGGCCCAGGAAGTCGAACTTGACCAGTCCCACCATCTCGACGTACTTCATGGAATACTGGGTGTTGATGCCGCCGGTCTTCTGATCCTTGTAGACCGGCAGATACTCTTCCAGCTGATCCGGGGCCACCACCACCCCGGCGGCGTGGGTGCCGGCATGGCGGGCCAGACCTTCCAGGCAGTTGGCGGTCTCCAGCAGTTGCGCCACCTTGGGATCGGCAGCAGCCATCTCTTTCAGCTGCGGTTCCTGTTTGATCGCCTTTTCAATGGTCATCTTCAGGTCGTCAGGGATCAGCTTGGCAATCTTGTCCACGTCGCCGTAGGCCATATCAATCGCCCGGCCCACATCCCGCACCACCGCCTTGGCCTTCATGGTTCCAAAGGTGATGATCTGGCAGACCCGCTCGCGACCGTACTTCTGCACCACGTACTCGATCACCTTTTCCCGCTGATCCTGGCAGAAGTCCACGTCGATATCAGGCATGGAGATCCGTTCCGGGTTCAAGAACCGCTCAAACAGCAGGTTGTAGGGCAGGGGGTCCAGATCGGTGATTCGGATAGCGTAGGCCACCAGCGAACCGGCAGCCGAACCCCGGCCAGGTCCGACCGGAATCCCCTGGCTTTTGGCCCAGTTGATAAAGTCAGCCACAATCAGGAAGTAGGCCGGAAACTTCATCTGGCGGATACAGTCCAGCTCGATCCGCAGCCGGTCATGGTAGCCCTGGACCTGCTCGTCGGTCATATCCGGGTACTTGGCCCGGATGGTGATCAGGCGCTCCTGTAGCCCGGCAATCGCCTGTTCTTCCAGCATGTCGTCGTGGGTCTTGCCTTCAGGCGGTTCAAAGTGCGGGAAGTAGTAGTCCTTCTCCAGCGGCAGCTCAAGGTTACAACGTTCGGCAATTGCCACGGTATTGGCAACCGCCTGGGGTGCATAGTGGAAGGCAGCAACCATCTCGTCAGGGGTCTTGACGTAGAACTCATCGGCCGAGAACTTCATATGGGTAGGGTCAGACATGGTCTTGCCGGTCTGGATGCAGAGCAGCACCTCATGGGCCTTGGCATCTTCCCGGTTCAGGTAGTGGCAGTCATTGGTGGCCACCAGCGGCAGGCCTAGCTCTTTGGCCACTTCAAGCAGGCGAAGGTTGACGGTGTCCTGTTCAGGCAGGGTGTTTTCCTGGATCTCGATATAGTAGCGGTCGGGGAACAGTTGGCTGTACCAGCGGGCGGTCTCCAAGGCATCTTCCATTTTGCCCCGGCCGCACTGCATGGCCACCTCACCCTTCAGGCAGGCAGACAGGGCGATCAGCCCACCGCTATGTTTTTCCAGCAGGGCGCGGTCAATGCGGGGGCGGTAGTAAAAGCCTTCCTTGTAGCCGGCAGAGGTCAGGTAGGAGAGGTTCTTGTACCCCTCAAGGTTTTCGCAGAGCAGGATAATGTGATAGGCAGCATCGGAAATCCCCTTGGAATCTTTTGAAAAACGGGAATCAGGGGCGATGTACAGCTCACAGCCGATGATCGGTTTGATCCCGGCCTTCTTGCACTTCAGGTAAAACTCCACCGCACCGAACATGTTGCCGTGGTCAGTAATGGCCAGGGCAGGCATCTGATACTGTTTGGCCTTGGCAACCAGGTCTTCAATCCTGATCGCTCCGTCCAACAGCGAGTACTGGGAATGCAGATGCAGGTGAACAAAGGGGGTGATGGTTTGTGTTGTTTCAGCTACTTCCATGGGGGCTGCCTCCCGACAAAACTGTGAGGCAATGAGTATGCCTCATGCCAAGATATGGTGTCAATGTCGGGGTTTTGACGCAAGATGTTGCGATGAAAAGCCCCGCCTTAGTGATTACAGGCGGGGCTGAAAGAAAACAGCTAAACGGTATTATTTTTTCAATGCTTCCGCCATGGCCTCACCCATCCGGGTGGGGGAGGTTGAGACCGTAACACCGCATTCCTGCAGGGTGCGGATCTTGTCCTGGGCCTTGCCTTTGCCGCCGGTGATAATCGCACCGGCATGGCCCATCCGTTTGCCCGGAGGAGCGGTGCTGCCGGCAATAAAGGCGGCCACTGGTTTTTTCATGTTTTCCTTGATCCAGTAGGCGGCCTCTTCTTCAGCGCCGCCGCCGATCTCTCCGATCATGAAGACCGCTTCGGTGCCGGGGTCTTCGTTAAACATCTTCAGCACGTCAATGTACTTCATGCCGATGATCGGGTCACCGCCAATACCGACGCAGGTGGACTGCCCCAAGCCGATATCGGTCAGTTGCTTGACTGCCTCGTAGGTCAGGGTGCCGGAGCGGGAGACCACCCCGACCTTGCCAGGGGTGTGGATGTAGCCCGGCATGATCCCCAGTTTGCACTGGCCCGGGGTGATGATACCGGGGCAGTTTGGACCCACCAGGCGGGTTTTGCTCTGGGCCTGTACAGCACGGGCTATGACCATGTCCCGCACCGGAATCCCTTCGGTGATGCAGACTGCCAGCTCAAGGCCAGCCTCGCAGGACTCCAGGATCGCATCGGCGGCGCCTGGCGGTGGTACAAAGATCATGGAGATGGTGGCGCCGGTGTACTGCACCGCCTCTGCCACGGTGTTAAAAACCGGAATCCCTTCAATGTGGATGCCGCCTTTGCCCGGCGTAACCCCAGCGACAATCTGGCTGCCGTAGGCGCGGCACTGTTGGGTGTGAAAGAGGCCGCTCTTGCCGGTGATACCCTGGACCAGTATCTTTGAGTCTTTATTGATCAAAATTGACATGGTTGCGCTCCCCCCCTTACGCCTTGGCCAGCATGGCAACGATCTTCTGCGCGCCATCACCCAGGTTGTCACCAATCTGCACATTCAGACCGGATTCCAGCAGCAGCTTTTTGCCGTCTTCAACATTGCTGCCGTCCATCCGCACGACAATCGGCAGTGGGCAGTGCACCTCATTGGCTGCTTCTATGATTCCCTGGGCAATCACGTCGCAACGCATGATACCGCCGAAGATGTTGACAAAGACTGCCTTGACGTCGCAGTCCTGCAGGATGATCTTGAACGCCTCAGCCACCTTTTCGCGGGTTGCGCCGCCCCCTACATCCAGGAAGTTTGCCGGTTCTCCGCCAAATTCTTTCAACACATCAAGGGTTGCCATGGCCAGACCAGCGCCGTTGACCATACAGCCGATATTGCCGGTCAGCTTGATGTAGGCCAGGTCATACTTGCCGGCGGTGATCTCCAGCGGATCAAGCTGGGAGTAGTCCATCATGTCGGGATATTCACGGTGGCGGTAGACAGCATTGTCATCAAAGGAGATCTTTGCATCCATGGCCAGCAGCCAGCCGGCCCGGGTCACCACCAGGGGGTTGATCTCAATCAGCGAACAGTCTTTTTCCAGGCAGCATTTGTAGGTGTTCAGGATCAGGTCAACGCAGTCTTCGCAGACGGCGCCGGAGAGCCCCAGGGCCAGGGCGATCTTGCGGGCCTGGTAGGTGCGCAGGCCGGTGAAGGGATCAATGGTCAGGACATGGATCTTGTCAGGGGCCTTCTGGGCAACCTCTTCAATATCCATACCCCCTTCTGCCGAGGCGATCAGGCAGTAGCGGGAGGTCTCTCGATCAAGAGTGATGGAGAGGTAGAATTCACGGGCGATCTCAACCGATTCCTCCACCAGAATCCGGCGGACCTTTAGCCCCTCGGGCCCGGTCTGCTTGGTAACCAGACGCTTGCCAAACAGTTCCTTGGCAACGTCGCTGGCCTGCTCCGGGTGGTGCACCAGCTTGACGCCGCCAGCCTTGCCTCTGCCACCGGCATAGATCTGGGCCTTGACCACACAGTGGCCCCCCATCATCTTGGCAGCCCGTTCAACCTGATCGGCGGTCAGTGCCACCCGGTTACGGGGTACCGGGATGCCGTAGGTGCTAAGAATCTCCTTGGCCTGGTACTCATGAATATTCATAGGTCCCTCCCTGCGATATGTATGGTGGAAACTATACCAGTCTTTAGGCTGACTACAAGTGCTTTTTATTGCTGGTGAAAATATATAGTTTGGTTAAATTTTTTGTTGGCGGGCTAATTCTGCTTCAGAGAGTCGCAGGTAGGTGGGAAGCAACTGTTCGGGGGGGACTGCCGTACCGTTTGAAAAGGCGGTTTCTGCAAGCAGGCAGCCGGATGAAGGGCGCAGGATGTGGTGTGTGGATGGTGCAAAAAGGGCGTTATCACCCAGTGTCTGCTGGATCAGCTCGCGATAGCGCAGGGCTCCGTCACCCACAAAGACCGTCGGTCCGCTGAGTAGCTGCAAAAAATCAGCAGGGCGTATGACACAGTCTTGCTTGAGTTGCATTGCTTGGTCGGTTGTCTGATAGAGGCCGGTGTAGACTTCATTCTTACGGGCATCCAGCATGGGGCAGACCGGCCAGGCTGCGTGGGGCAGGTTCATGGCCAGCATGGCCAAGGTGGAGATGCCGGTGCAGGGTTTTCCTGCTGCCAGTGCCAGCCCCTGGGTGGCGGCAATGCCGGTGCGGACCCCGGTAAAGGAACCGGGGCCGGTTGCACAGGCAAAGAGATCAATCTGGTTAATGGTGAGGTTGTTTTGATCCAGCAGCCGCTGCAGTTCAGGCATCAGCAGGGCGTTTTGTTGCCCGCCTGGAGCATCCAGCAGTGACTCTGACAGCAGCCTGCCATTGCTGGTCAGGGCTACCCCAACCCTGGCAGTAGCGGTCTCAATGCAGAGACAGATCATAGTTTGTTGGTGAAGAAATAACGGATAATGTCGTTGTAAAAAGCCAGTACCATCATCCCCACCAACAGCACCATACCGGCCTGCTGAGCATATTCGCGCATCTTTTGCGGAACAGGGCGACGGATGATCGCTTCAATGGTGTAGAACATCAGGTGACCGCCATCCAGTACCGGCACCGGCAGCAGGTTCAGAATGCCCAGGTTGATGGATACCACGGCCAGCAGCATAAAAAAGGTGGCACCACCGGTCTGGGCCGCTTTATTAGCCATGTCGGCAATCATCATCGGACCGCCCAGGCTGTTCAACGGCACGACGCCCTGAAACAGCTTGACCAGTGAAAGTACGGTCAGTTTGGTTACCTCAACGGTCTTGGCATTACCCAGTCTAAAGGCATCCACCAGACCGAATCGTTCGGTGACAAAATCATAGGCTGGCGACACGCCAATGATCGGTTTCTTAATGATCTCACCGAACAGGTTCTTGGTTTCACCAATCTGTGGTTTTAGCTGGACTGTTAGCGGTTTTCCGGCACGGGTGATGCTCAGGGTTACGGTATCGGACGTCGTTGCCATATGGGCAGAAAAATCTTCCCACTGGATGATGCGCTGGCCATTAACGGCAGTGATCAGGTCGCCCTTTTGGATGCCTGCCAGTGCTGCCGGGCGGTTGGGGAAAATCTCACCTACGGTCGCCTTCAGGATCGGCATGCCGGTCATGTAGAGCGTGATCAGCAGCAGCCAGGCAAAGACCATATTGAAGAACGGACCTGCAAAGACGATAGCCATCCGCTGCGGGATGGTCTTGTGGGCAAAGGAGCGTGCCTCGTCAGCCGGTGTCAATTTATAGGCTTCGACCGGTTTTGAACCAGGTGCCTCCCGTTCATACTCCTGTTCGATCATCTCGATTTCGCTGAAGCCGCCTTCGCCAAACATCTTGACGTAGCCACCCAGCGGAAAGGCGGAGATCAGGTATTCGGTCTCACCGATCTGACGCCCGAACAGCTTCGGCCCAAAACCAAGCGAGAACTTCTCAACCTTGACCCCCATCCATTTTGCCACAATAAAATGACCAAATTCATGGACAAAGATCAGGATGCCGAGCACGATAATAAAGTTAACGACAATCATAAGCACCTGCCTGTCTGGAGAGTGGTGCAGATATCCCGTGCCGTTGCCCGACCCCAGCGGTCGGCTTCCAGCACCTCTTCAATGGAGCCGAGGCGATGGGCCTGATGGGCGTCCATGGTCTTCTCAATCAAACGTGCAATCTGCAGATAGGAGATGCGGCCATCCAGGAACGACTCCACTGCCACTTCGTTGGCGGCATTCATCACAGCCGGCATGCTTTCGCCTTCGCCAAGGGCACGATAGGCCAGCCCCAGGCAGGGGAACCGTTCCAGGTCCGGTTTGGAGAAGGTCAGGCCGGAGAGTTCAGTCAGGTCCAGCGGCTTGACACCGGTTGAGACTCGACCGGGATAGGAGAGGGCATAGGCGATTGGTGCCTTCATGTCTGGTGTGCCCAGCTGGGCGATCACGCAGCCGTCAATATACTCCACCATGGAATGGATGATGCTCTGGGGGTGGATATTGACGCTGATCTTTTCAGGTGGCGCATCAAACAGCCAACGCGCCTCAATTACTTCCAACCCCTTATTCATCATGGTGGCAGAATCAATGGTGATCTTGCGTCCCATGCTCCAGTTAGGGTGGTTAAGGGCATCCTGGATCGTAACGCTCTGCAGTTTTTCAAGCGGGGTTTCCCGGAACGGCCCGCCGGAGGCGGTCAGGATGATCTTGGTGATGTCCTGGCTGCGGTGGCCTTCAATGGATTGAAAAATGGCGCTGTGTTCACTGTCAACCGGGTAGAGCTTGACCTTGTGCTGCTCTACCAGGTTCATAAACAGGTGGCCGGCAGTAACCAGGGTCTCCTTGTTTGCCAGGGCAACATCAATACCAGCCTGGATGGCTGCGGCAGTCGGTACCAGACCGGCAGCTCCCACAATGGCAGCCACCACCATCTGTACACCTGGTGCCGTGGCCACTGCACAGAGCCCTTCCACCCCGCCGGTCAATTCTACTTCAACACCGGCCAGCAGTTCCTTTAATTGGGGGATGTCGGCAGGGTCGGCAACCGCAGCCAGTTTGGGTCTGAATTGACGGATCTGGCGTGCCAGCAGTTCAAGGTTCTTGGCACCTGAAAGGGAGACCACCCGGAATTTGTCAGGGTGGGCAGCAACGATCTCCAGGGTGCTGACGCCGATGGAACCGGTTGATCCGAGAATGGCAATCTGTTTCATGATTAAAACCTCCCGAAGAGGTAGACCGCGTAGTAATAGGTGACCGGTGCCGCAAAGATGATGCTGTCCATCCGGTCCAGCACGCCGCCGTGACCGGGAAAGATACTGCCTGAATCCTTGACCCCGAAGCTGCGCTTCAGCAGGGACTCAAACAGGTCGCCAAGCTGACCGATAATGCCGATTACCACTGCGGTGATGATGGCATCAGCATAACTTAACTGTGGGAAAAAGGTGAACTTTGCCAGCAGAGTCCCACCCAGACTGCCTAGCAGTCCACCCAGTGCTCCTTCTATACTCTTCTTGGGGCTGACCGCTTCGTACAGACGGTGTTTGCCAAAGGCACTGCCAACATAATAGGCGGTGGAGTCGTTGGTCATTACAATCAGCATGATCAGCAGCAGCCAGTTCACCCCCTGGGGTAAGAGGCGGATCATCAGCAGATGGGCCAACAGAAACGGGATGTACAGAAAAGCGGTCATGACCAGGGACAGTTCCTGCGCCACCGTGCTTATATCCCGCAGCCTGAATAAAAAGTGAAAACCGCCCAGCAGAAAGGCAACAGCTAAGGACATGATAAAGAACCGTCCATCACCCAGCAACGGGGTTGCCAGGGCAATAGCCGCCAACAATGCAAAGGGATACAGTTCCGACTTTCGTTCGGGCAGGGCCATGCCAAAAAACTCCAGCATAGCGATCAGGCAGAACAGGGAGAGCAACAGGGCAAACAGCCACGGAGCACCCTTGATGATGATCGCCAGTACCAGCGGCAGTAGAATCAATGCGGTCAACAGTCGTTGAATAGTCAGCTCCTTTGAACGAGCTGTGCGCTGGTCTTGCCAAAACGGCGTTCACGGGCCTGGAAATCGGCCAGCGCAGCGTGCAGCGCGTTAATGGTCAGGTCAGGCCAGTTGATATCAGTGAAATACAACTCTGCATAGGCCAGTTGCCACAACAGAAAGTTACTGATCCTCATTTCACCGCTGGTGCGGATCAGCAGGTCCGGGTCCGGCAGGTCGGCAGTATCCAGATACTGGCTGAAAAGCGATTCAGTGATCTGATCCGGCTGCAGTGTACCATCCTGGACCTGTTGTGCAATTTTTGCCGCCGCCCTGATAATTTCCTGGCGCCCGCCATAGGAAAGGGCCAGAGTCAGCACCATGCCGGTGTTGGCTGCGGTCTGCTGCAGGGCGTCATCCAGGATATCATTAACCTCTTTAGGGAGGTCAGCCCGATTGCCGATGACGTTGAAACGAATATTGTTTTTCAGCATCCGGCGCAGTTCGTTGCGGACATACTTCTTAAGCAGTGCCATCAACGCCTGCACCTCAAGCTTAGGGCGGGACCAGTTTTCTGAGGAGAAAGCAAACAGGGTCAGGTAACCGATACCCAGGCTTGATGCCTGATCAACCACCATCTGCACCGTTTCAGCGCCACGTTGGTGGCCGACAATCCGCTTCAACATCCGTTGCTGGGCCCAGCGTCCGTTACCATCCATAATAATCGCCAGATGGCGAGGCATTTTTGTCGGATCCAGCTCGGTCATGTCAGACTTCCATAACCTCTTTTTCTTTATGGGCCAGGATTTCATCCAGCTTTGCAATGATACTGTCAGTAACGGTCTGCACTTCTTTTTCAGCCTTCTTCAGTTCATCTTCCGTGATGGTTTTGTCTTTTTCCTGCTTTTTTAGGTCGTCAATCGCCTTGCGACGGATGTTGCGGACAGCAACCTTATGGTCTTCATCCATTTTTTTCATCCCTTTGACGATCTCTTTACGGCGTTCTTCAGTCAAAGGAGGCAGATTCAGGCGGATCAGCTTGCCGTCGTTACCAGGGGTCAGGCCCAGATTAGCATTCAGGATTGCCTTTTCAATCGGCCCGATCATCTTTGATTCCCAGGGGGTGATGGTGATGGTACGTGGCTCCGGCACAGCCAGTGTTGCTACCTGTGACAGGGAAGAAGGATTGCCGTAATAGTCTACTTTAACTTCGTCAAGGAGAGAGGTGCTGGCACGGCCGGTACGGATACGCTGATATTCCTTGCGCAGATCCTCGACGCTCTTCTCCATGTGGGCTTTCATATCTGTTATGACTGATTTGTACATGGTTATGCTCCTTGTACGATGGTTCCAATGGCTTCGCCGCTGATAACCTTTTTAATATTTCCCGGTGTTGTCAGATCAAACACAATGATCGGCAGGTTGTTATCCATGCAGAGCGAGGTGGCTGTTGCGTCCATCACCTGCAACCCTTTCTGGAGTACCTCAATGTAGGAAAGTTCGTCGTAGCGGGTTGCCGTGGGATCCTTCTTGGGGTCTGCCGTGTAGACGCCATCCACCTTGGTACCTTTCAGGATTGCCTCGGCATTGATTTCCATGGCCCGCAGACTAGCGGCAGTGTCAGTGGTGAAATAGGGATTGCCGGTGCCGGCACCGAAAATAACCACCCGCCCTTTTTCCAGATGGCGAACCGCCTTGCGGCGGATGTACGGTTCAGCAACCTCCTGCATGGCTATGGCTGATTGTACCCGGGTAGAAACGCCAATTTTTTCCAGGGCATCCTGCATGGCCAGCGAGTTGATCACGGTTGCCAGCATGCCCATGTAATCGGCGCTGGCGCGGTCCATCCCCTTTGATGAGGCGGCCAGGCCACGGAAGATATTGCCGCCGCCGATTACCAGCGCCAGCTCAACGCCATCCTCGACTACCTCTTTGATCTCGGCAGCAATGGTATTGATGGTGCAGGGATCAATGCCGTAGCCCTGATCCCCGGCAAGCGACTCTCCGGAAAGCTTCAGTAGTACCCGTTTGAAGGATTTACGCGGCATGTTTCCTCCTGGTTTCTGTTTGCTTGAGGCAATCAGTGTGTCAGCTGATTGTTTCCCTGGTCAAGAGTTGATCTGTGTTGATACGAAAACGCCGGCTGTGAAGGCCGGCGCTTTCAGTCTTATTTCAGTCCGGCCGCTGCCGCCACCTCGGCGGCAAAGTCCGATTCCTTCTTTTCAAGCCCTTCACCCAGTACAAACTTGGTAAAGCGCTTCAGGGCGATTGAGCAGCCCAGTTGCTTGGCGCTGGCATCAATGTACTGCTGCACGGTCTTGTCGGTATCCTTGACATAGACCTGCTCCAGCAGGCAGATGTCGCCGTAGAACTTGTTGATCTGACCACCGATGATCTTCTCGATGATGTTGTCCGGCTTGCCGGTTTCCCGTGCCTTGGCGCGATAGATCTCTTTTTCACGCTCCAGAACGTCAGCAGCAACATCTTCACGGCAGAGGAACTGGGGGGAGGCTGCAGCGGTATGCATGGCCACATCCTTCAGCACCGTGGCAAAGGCCTCACTGCTGCAGACATCTGCCTTGTCACAGGATGCCTCTACCAGCACACCGATCTTGCCACCAGCGTGGATATAGGTGCCAACTGCGCCGCCCTCAGCGTTGTAGCTGACAAAACGACGGATCTGCATATTCTCGCCGATGACGGAAATTGCCTCATTCAGCAGTGTTTGTATTGTCTTGGATGCATCGCCAACAAACGGTTGTGCCATCAGTTCTTCAATGTTGGCCGGGTTTTTCTGCAGGACATGGTCAGCAATCTGCTTCACAAAATCCTGAAACTTATCGTTCTTGGCAACAAAGTCGGTCTCACTGTTGATCTCAACCAGCACACCGGCATTGCCATTGGCGGTTACTGCGGCTGCAACCATACCTTCGGTTGCGGCACGACCGGCCTTCTTGGAAGCGGCAGCTAGGCCTTTTTTACGCAGGTAGTCAACAGCCTGCTCCATATCGCCGCCAACCTCTTCCAGGGCCTTTTTGCAATCCAGCATCCCGGCGCCGGTAGCTTTTCTCAGTTCATTGATTTGTGCTGCGGTAATAGCCATTATTTCTATCCTCCGGACCACATCTACGTGGTCGTTTGTTGTTTTCTTTAGGTAATGCTGAATTTGGAACTAGTCAGCGGAAGCTTCGCAGACAACGTCGTCACCCATAGCGGCTTCAAGTTCGTCGGAGCCTTCAGCATCGCTCTGCAGGCTGGCATTGCGTGCATCATTGCCTTCCTGAACGGCGTCAGCGATCTTGGCAGTCAGCAGACGGATGGCGCGGATGGCGTCGTCGTTACCGGGAATGACATAGTCAATTACGTCCGGGTCACAGTTGGTGTCAACGATGGCAACAACAGGAATGCCCAGTTTCTGAGCTTCCTGAACAGCAATTTCTTCGTTCTTGGGGTCAATAACAAACATCATACCGGGCAGTTTGTGCATGTTTTTAATGCCGCCCAGTACTTTTTCAAGTTTTTCACGCTCTTTGTCCATCTTGAGCGCTTCCTTCTTGGTGTAGGCCTCAATGGTGCCGTCTTCAAACATGGCATCCAGCTTCTTCAGCCGCTCAATGCTCTGCTTGACGGTGGAGAAGTTGGTCAGCATGCCACCCAGCCAACGCTGGTTAACGTAGTACTGACCACAACGGGTTGCCTCTTCAGCAACCGAGTCCTGGGCCTGCTTCTTGGTGCCAACGAACAGAACGGTATTACCCTGCTCAGCAGATTCCTTGACAAAATTGTAAGCGGATTTGAAGTAGCGGACGGTTTTCTGCAGGTCGATGATGTAGATGCCGTTGCGTGCCCCGAAAATATAGGGCTTCATCTTGGGGTTCCAACGCTTGGTCTGGTGGCCGAAATGGACGCCGGCCTCCAGCAGTTCCTTCATGCTGATACTTGACATGGTGTTTCTCCTTTGGTTTTTCCTCCGCCCCGTTTGAATCCCCGCACGTCACAAAAGGGACACCGCCGGTTTTATCTGGGGCGTGTGAATTGAAAAGCGTTATTTTTTATCACAACATCAGTAGGGAAATCAAGGGGAAAAAGGGACGGAGGAGATGGCCTCAATCGGGCAGGCAGTGACGCAGGCACCACAGTTACTGCATTGCTGGGGTTCAGTTATGATAGCATGTTTGCGGTGGTTTTCTGTTTCCAGGGTGATGATCCGCTCCGGGCAGGCTGCTACGCAACGGCCACAGCCGGAGCAGCGCTTGGTATCGATGAACGGAGCTACCTTCGGCTGTATAGGTTCGTTGGCCGCGTCACGAGCTCCTCGACGTATTGCCATATACGCCTGCGTCGCTTGTTCCTCGCCGCCTGCCTCTACAGCCGAATACAGCTCCTTAGAGAGGTTACTGGGCATCGCCGAACAGCTCCTGCTGTTTCCACTCCTTCACCACCAGCTGTTTTTTTCGGATCGGGTAGTAGCGGGGGCAGGATGAGACCACGGCAAATTCTGGCTGCTTGCAGGCACGTCGGCAGCGAACGCAGAGCTTATTCGGCGGGTCGCTACTTTTCAGTTTTTTTGAAGGGGTCGCTTTCACACGCCTCTCACTTTCACAGTATCAGCGGTGATGAGGATATTTTCGCTCTTGAGTGCGGCACGCAAGCAATGGCGCGGAGGCGTACACATTGGTACGTCGCACAAGTCATTGCGAGGCGTGCTGCGCTCAGGGCGGGAAAAGATCATCACACTAACCCGGAGGCCATTGCAGCTCTCGCCCTGCCAGCAGGTGAATATGCAGGTGAAACACCGTCTGCCCGGCATCGGCGCCATTGTTTTGTACCAGCCGGAAGCCGCCTTCGGACAGCCCCCGTTCGTGGGCCAGTTGACCAGCTACACGGAATAGATGACCGACAACCGCTTCATCCTGTTCTGCCATATCCAGGCAGTTGCTGAAGTGCCGTTTGGGCAGCAACAACAGGTGCAGTGGCGCTTTGGGGGCGATATCTTCAATAGCCACCATAAGATCGTCTTCATACACTTTTTTTGCCGGAATCTCACCGGCGATAATCTTGCAGAACAAACAATCACTCATGGTGTTGCTCCTGTTATACGTAATCCCATCAGAAACTCACGGTTGCCGTCAGCGCCGGTAATCGGCGAATCACAGATCCCAAGCAGCTCAGCTCCCAGTTCTGCCGCAAGGCGTTCCATGCTGGCCAAGACCTCTTCGTGCAGTTTGGGATCCCGCACAATGCCACCTTTGCCAACAGCACCTTTACCTACCTCAAACTGGGGTTTTACCAACGCCACCACCTCGGCCGGTCGTTTTAACAGCGCGAGGGTAGGGGGCAGTACCAGATTGAGGGAGATGAACGAGGCATCGATTACCGCCAGGTCTGGCAGTGGATCAAGCTGCTCAGGCTGCAGGTGACGGATATTGGTCTTTTCCATCACCACCACCCGTGCATCCTCCCGCAGCTTCCAGGCCAACTGGCCATAGCCCACGTCTACCGCATAAACCCGGGTCGCGCCACGTTGCAACAGACAATCAGTAAATCCGCCGGTGGAAGCCCCAACATCAATGGCAATCCGTCCAGCCGGATCAACCCCAAAGGTATCCAGACCTTGTGCCAGCTTCAGGCCACCACGACTGACATAGGGCAGGACTTCGCCTTTGATCCTGATCTCTACATCAGGTAGTACCTGTTGACCGGCCTTTTCCGCAGCATGGTCACCTACTACCACCTGACCGGCCATAATCAAGGCCTGGGCCTTCTCGCGGGAAGGGGCCAGGCCTTTTTCAACCATCAGTCTGTCAAGTCGTTGCTTTAAGCTCATGCACCGACTAATTGTGATTTGGTAAAGATCGCCTTCAGCCAGTAGCCTTCGGCTTCAATGTTCTCGCGGCCGCCCTCTTCGCGGTCCACCAGCGAGACGATCCCCAGCACATCCAGACCTTCCTCCTTGGCGCGGTTAACCGCCTTCATGGAGGAACCGCCGGTGGTGACCACATCCTCCACGATCACCACCTTGGTGCCGGGGGGCAGGTTTTTACGACCCTCCAGCCATTGGCCGGTGCCGTGTCCCTTGGGCTCTTTGCGGATAATAAAGGCGTGCAGCGGTTTGCCGTCCAGGCAGGCGGCAATGGAGGTGGCAGTGGCGATCGGATCAGCACCCAGGGTGATGCCGCCCACGGCCTGTACGCCCGGTACATCCTTGATCGCTTCGTAGAACAGTTTGCCCACCAGCAGGCCACCTTCGGCATGCAGGGTGGTCTGTTTGCCATCAAAGTAGAAGTCGCTCTGGCGGCCGGAAGCCAGGGTTACCAGACGTTTTTCATAGGATAGTTCCAGGATGATTGCTTTCAGTTTTTCGCGGTCAGTCATTGCTCAATATACTCCTCGTCTTTGGTAAATAGTCCCATTTGGGGAATCTGTGATGGCATTGGAAAGTTGATCGGGTATTCTCCGGTAAAACAGGCAGTACAAAAGCTGTGCTTAAGGCCGGTGGCCTTGATCAACCCTTCTTCAGAAAGATAGCCCAGCGAGTCGGCAGTAATATAGCGCCGGATCTCATCCAGGGTATGGGAGGATGAGATCAGTTCCTTGCGGTTGGGTGTGTCGATGCCGTAGAAACAGGGATAACTGGTGGGAGGGGAGGAGATCCGCATATGCACCTCTTTTGCCCCGGCATTGCGTACCATCTTAACGATCTTGCGCGAGGTGGTGCCCCGCACGATCGAGTCGTCGATGACCACCACCCGCTTTCCTTCCAGCAGCTCCCGTACCGGGTTCAGCTTGATCTTGACCCCGAAGTGGCGGATTGCCTGGGCTGGCTCGATAAAGGTACGGCCCACATAATGGTTGCGGATCAGCCCCAGTTCAAAGGGGATGCCTGCCTGCTCGGCATAGCCCATGGCTGCCGGTACACCGGAGTCCGGCACTGCTATCACCACATCGGCATCCACCTGATATTCACGGGCCAGTTGTCGTCCCAGTTCTTTACGAACCTGATACACGTTTCTGCCGAAGATATTTGAGTCTGGCCGGGCAAAATAGACAAATTCAAAGACACAGGGGCACGGCTCGATCTTCTTGAACGGGAACAGGGACTGCATCTGGCCATCTTTGGTGAATACCAGCATCTCGCCCGGTTCTACTTCCCGTACAAGGGTGGCCTCAATCAGATCCAGGGCGCAGCTCTCCGAGGCCACTACCCAGCCATCTCCCAGTTTGCCCAGGCACAAGGGGCGGAAACCGTGGGGGTCACGCACGGCGATCATACGGGACTCGGTCAGGAACAGCAGACAGTAGGCGCCTTTGACCCGGTTCAGGGCATCCCCGATCCGTTCAACCAGCGAGTGGGTGCGTGAGATCGCCAGCAGATGGATGATGATCTCGGTATCCATGGTGGTCTGGAAGATGGAGCCGTAGGCCTCCAGCTCTGCCTTGAGCAGGTTGGCGTTGACCAGATTGCCGTTGTGAGCAACGGCAATGGAACCGCGGGAGTAATCCACCATGATCGGTTGGACGTTTTTTTCCACCGAGGCCCCGGCAGTGGAGTAGCGCACATGGCCGATGGCGGCCTTGCCGGGCAGTTTTTCAAACACCTTCTGATTGCCGAAGACATCGGCCACCAACCCCATCCGTTTGTGGGCATGGAGACCGGTGCCGTCGGAGGAGACAATGCCGCAGCTTTCCTGGCCACGATGCTGCAGGGCGTACAGCCCCAGATAGGTCAGGTTGGCTGCTTCAGGATGGCCATAGATGCCGAATACGCCACATTCTTCTTCAGGGCGGAAGAGTTTCATAGCAGGTTTTTCCTCACAAAGTCGGCTGCGTTTTTGTACAGAATCAGGCCGTCACCATCTTCCGGCAACTGCTCGCGGGTCCAGCGGGGATGCTGGGTGTAATGCACAAAGGCCTCAGGGTGGGGCATCAGCCCCATCAGGCGGCCGGTGGGGTCACACAGCCCGGCAATGGCATTGGTTGATCCGTTGGGGTTGGCCGGGAATTCCATAGTCGGCTCTGCGTAATCAGCTTCAGAATATTTAAGTACCGTCAGGTGACCGGCCTCAAGCCGCTCCAGGGTCTGGGGGCTATCGGTCAGGAACTTGCCTTCGCCGTGACGAACCGGCAGGTAGATCCCCTTCTCAATCCCTTTGGTGAAGACGCAGGGAGAGGCAGGATCGGCCTTCAGGTAACACCAGCGGTCCTGAAACCGTCCGGCATCATTGTGGCAGAGGGTGACGGTCTGGTTCAGGCTGTTGCCGTCCAGAGCCGGCAGCATCCCCATCTTGACCATCAACTGAAAGCCGTTGCAGACCCCTAGCACCAGTTTGCCGGCATTGATAAAACGGGTGAACTGTTCCACCAGCTTTTCTGGTGTTCCAGTGCTAGTTTCATAAACGGTAGCGTACTTCAATCGATGGGCCTGGGCCTTGGCGCTGCCCAGATCGTCACCATCCAGAAAACCACCGGTCAGGTTCAGAAAATGATAATCATCCAGGCTGATCTCGCCGGACAGGATCTCGGCAATATGGGCAATCTTTGCCTCATCAAAGCCACCCAGCCTGCAGGCGTGGGCCGCTTCCGTCTCACAGTTGGTGCCGTTACCGGTAATAACAATCGCGCGGGTTATGCTCATTGCTTACAGCTCCTTCAATGGCCGTTGCCAGGCCGCTTTCAGTTGATCCAGGCTGCTCTGCAGCACGGTCTTGCCTTCCAGGCCGGCAATGCTGACCAGGTCAGTATCTGCTACCTGGCCGATCTGGCTGAAGACCGTACCGGCCATAGCCTCTTCAAAGGCCGACCACTGGGCCGGATGTACCGTTACCAGCAGGCGGGAGGCCGATTCAGAGAACAGCAGCAGTTCATCGCTGCGGTAGCGCTGGTCCCCTTCAAAACGGACATTGCCCAGTTCCACCCGGCAGCCGAAACCGCCGGAGAAGGCTGATTCAGCCAGGGCCACTGCCAGGCCGCCATCGGACAGGTCATGGCAGGATGCCACCAGTCCGCTCATAATCGCCCCATGCAGCGCCTTGTAGCGGGCCAGGGCAGAGGTCAGATCTACTTTCGGTACCTTGTTGCCGGTGTAGCCCTGCATGGCCAGATATTCAGAACCACCCAGTTCATCTTTGGTGGCACCCAGCAGGCAGATGATGTCACCGGGCCGTTTGAAATCCATGGTGACGGCATTGCGGATATCCGGGATGGTACCGATCACCGAGAACAGCAGGGTCGGCGGGATCGAGATCTTGGTGGAACCGTCGTAGAAATCGTTTTTCATCGAGTCCTTGCCGGAGATCAGCGGCAGGTTGAGCGGCACGCAGTAATCCAGCAAGGCTTGGTTGGCCCGTACCAGCTGGGCCATCTTGTAGGGGCCGTCCGGGGTCTTTTCGGACAAGACCGGGATCACACCAGCAGAAGTTGTCCAGACCGGCCCAGTGCTCCGGGTTGCCGCCCACTGCCACATAGTTGCGCAGCGCCTCATCAAGGGCATTGGCGGCCATGTGGTAGGCATCAATATCAGAATAGCGGGGGCAGATGCCGTGGGAAACCACCACCCCTTTGTAGGAATCAAGGATCGGTCTGACCACCGCCGCATCGGAAGGACCATCGTTGGTTACGCCGGTAAACGGCTTGACCACCGAGCCGCCCTGCACCTCATGGTCGTAACGGCGTACCACCGACTCCTTGGAGCAGATGTTGAGCTGGCCCAGCAGTCCCAGCAGGTCAGCGGTCCAGTCGTCCTTATGCTGTGCCGGTGCTTCCGGATTAACCGGTGGCTGCCACTTGGCCGGGATCTGCATTGGTGGCAGGCCTTCGTGCATGAACTCCATCGGCAGCCAAGCCACGGTTGCGTCACCATACTGGATATGGAAGGTACCGCTGTCGGTGAATTCACCCAGCACGGTTGATTCCACCCCGAACCGTTTGGACATGGCCATGAATTCGTCCAGCTTTTCCGGCGGTACCGCCATGGACATCCGTTCCTGGGCCTCGGAGATCAGGATCTCCCAGGGATTGAGGCCGGGATACTTGAGGGGAGCCTTGGCCAGGTCCATCCGGCAGCCGTTGCATTCACCGGCCATCTCGCCGATGGAGGAGGAAAGGCCACCTGCGCCGTTGTCGGTAATGAAGCGGTAGAGCCCCTTGTCGCGGGCACGGATCAGGAAGTCGAACATCCGCTTCTGGGTAATCGGATCACCGATCTGTACGGCGGTGACCGGTGAATTTTCATTCAGCTCTTCGGAGGAAAAGGTGGCGCCGTGGATGCCGTCCTTGCCGATTCTACCACCGGACATTACGATCAGATCCCCGGGCTGAATACTCTTCTCATGGCCTGGAATACCGTTTACTTTGGCTGGCATCATACCGGCGGTACCGCAGAATACCAGCGGTTTGCCGGCAAAACGCTCGTCAAATACGATGGAGCCGTTGACTGTAGGAATACCGGACTTGTTGCCACCATGTTCAACACCTTCCACCACCCCTTCAAAGATCCGGCGGGGGTGCAGCAGGCGTGACGGCAGCGGCTTGTCATAGAACGGGTCAGCAAAGCAGAACACATCGGTATTAAAGATCAGCTTGGAGCCCTGGCCGGTGCCGAACGGGTCACGGTTGACCCCCACAATACCGGTCAGCGCACCGCCGTACGGGTCAAGGGCAGACGGTGAATTGTGGGTCTCTACCTTGAAGACCAATGAGTTGTTTTCATCAAAGGTAATCACCCCGGCGTTGTCTTTGAAGACCGAGAGACAGAAGTCCTTGTCTCCCATATTTTGGCGCACCTCTTTGGTGACCCGCTGGATGTACGACTTGAACAGGGACTTGATCTCCTGTTTGGTGCCGTTTTCATCCTCGTACTGTACCGTGCCGCTAAAGATCTTGTGCTTGCAGTGCTCTGACCAGGTCTGGGCCAGACATTCCAGCTCCACATCGGTCGGCTTGCTGCCAAGTCCCTGTTCTGCACGCTCCGCAAGCACCTGCGGGTCACGGTAGTGAGC
>JAJTBI010000103.1 GCA_021286935.1 Geobacteraceae bacterium | reverse complement strand
ATGCCGCAGCAGACAGATTTTGCCAGGATGGCGGTGGCGACGCAATCTCAACCAGCAGTGACAGCCCGTTAGCAAGCTCATACCTGCCGGTGCCTGCAATTGTACAACTCCAAACGGGGGCAGGTTGTAACAACTCGTTAGGGGCAAACAATAGCTGGTCAGCCGTCAGTACGGCGAGCAGGTTGCCCGGCAGGTTCAGGCTGGCTCCGGTGCTGCTTTCCTGTAGCAGCCGGTCCAGCAGTTGGTAGTGACGCAGTTCAAAGCGTTGTTGATGGCCCAGTAGAGATTCAATTGTCATACGATACAGCCGCAGTCTGAGTGGGCGAGGCTGCTGTCCTAGCTCTTTCCGTGATAAGGCACTCCAGCCGGCACCGCTACGGGATAGCTGCCTGAAGGCTGTCTCTGTGCAGTGGAGCAGCAGCGTCTCATCCTCCCCCAACAGGCTGGCGGTGGCTGACAACCGCTGGGTAATAGCGGGGTTGTACTCCTGCAAAAGTGGCAGCAGCTCATGGCGGATTCTGTTGCGTTGGTAAGCCTGGTCCGTGTTACTGCTGTCCTCCCGGAAGGTCAGCTGGCGATCTGCCAGGTGCGCCCGCAGTTCCTGACGGCTGATCCCAAGCAGTGGCCGGATAATCCCGGCCTGGTTGATCGGTGCCATGGCAGCCAGTCCGGTGGTGCCTGCACCGCGCAGCAGCCTCAGCAGCAAGGTCTCGGCCTGATCATCGCTATGGTGGGCAACGGCTATGGCACTGGCACGGTATCGGGTCCGCAGCTCATTGAAAAAAGCATAGCGTGCCGTGCGTCCGGCTTCTTCCAGAGAGATGCGTTGCTGCTGAGCCAGCTGCCTGACGTCAACCTGTCGTAGCTCACAGGGCAGCTGGTAGCAGTCTGCCAGTTGCTGCACAAACTGTTGATCGCCATCACTTTCATGGCCGCGCAGGCAGTGGTTGAGGTGAGCCACGATCAGGGTCAGCGGGAAGTCAGGCAGGGTGGCCAGCGTATCCAGCAGCGCCACTGAATCAGCGCCACCGGATACGCCGACTATCAGGCAGTCACCGGGCTGGCAGAGGTTGAAGCGTTGGATGGCTTCAAGCAGCTTGTGGTGGAGTTTTACGGGCATGGATAGAGGGGTTATAGCCATTTTCTGTGTTTGAAGTAGAGGACCATCCCCACGGTCATTACCACCATCAGGCCCAGCACGGCAAAGTAGCCGTAGTGCCACTCAAGTTCCGGCATATACTTGAAGTTCATGCCGTACAGGCCAACCACAAAGGTCAACGGGATAAAGATGGTGCCGATGATGGTCAGAAATTTCATGATTTCGTTGGTGCGGTTGCTGAGGCTGGAGAGGTACAGATCCAGCATGCCGGAGAGCAGGTCCCGGAAGGTCTCAACCGTATCTATGGTCTGCACCGTATGATCATGAACGTCCCGTAGAAACAACCGGGTGGCATCATTGATCAGGTCGGTGTCGTCCCGCTCCAGAAACGACAGTACCTCCCGCAGCGGCCAGGTTGATTTGCGCAGGTAGATGACCTCTTTTTTTAGGTCATTCAGCTGCACCAGGGTGCGAGGATGGGGGCGCAGGGCAACCTCTTCTTCTATGTTGACCAGCCGCTCTCCAAAACCTTCCAGCACGGTAAAATAGCGGTCAACCACCGCATCCAGCAGGGTGTAGAGCAGGTAGTCAGCGCCCAGAGTTCTGAATTTACCCTTTGCAGAACGGATCCGCTCACGAACCGATCCAAAGGCATCGCCCCGGATTCCCTCCTGAAAGGTCAGTACATACCCCTTACCCAGAATAAGGCTTAACTGTTCAGCAGCAAAGTCTCCATCAGGTAAAGGCAACAGCATCTTGACCACCACAAACAGGTAGTCGTCATAATCCTCAACCTTAGGGCGCTGCAGTGTGCTGACAATATCCTCCAACACCAGAGGATGCAGGTTATAGGCTTCGCCCAGGCTGCGGATGGTTTCAACCTGATGCACCCCTTCCACATCAACCCAGACCACGCCCGAGGCCCTGGACTGAATAAGGCTGAGATCAAGGGTTTCAGAGCAGGTTTCCTGCAGTTCCCGTTCGTTATAGGAAAAGACCGAGATACTGACCGCATCTGCCGGGGCTTCGCCAATATGAATCAGGCTGCCGGGGGGCAACCCTTCCTTGGCAGAGCGTGTTCTGAACAGTCTTTTGGGGCGTTTCATGGTCTTAAATTCCCAGGATATCAGCCATACGCAGCAGGTCTTCATTCAGCTTCTTCTGACCACCTTTGACCACCATCTCAACCAGGGTGGTGGTCAGAGAATTGGCTGAAAGACCCACCATGACCCCTTTGGTGCCGGATAGCAGCAGTTCTACCGATTTTCTGCCAAAACGGCTGCCCAACAGGCGGTCAAATACGGTGGGAGCGCCGCCCCGCTGGTAGTGCCCCAAGACCGTCACACGGGTCTCAAACCCTACCGCATCCTTGATCCCATCAGCGATAGACTGGGCATGGCCAGCTCCTTCCGCCATGATGATCAGGGCATTGGTGCGTCCCTCTTCATAGCGCCGCCGCAACTGGTGGCACATGTCGGTCAGGTCCAGCTCCACCTCCGGCACAATCGCAAACTCAGCCCCGGTGGCAATGGCAGCGGTGGAGGCCAGGTAACCGGAATTGCGTCCCATCACCTCTACGATAAAGGCACGGTCATGGGATGAGGCAGTGTCCTTGATGCAGTCCACCGCATAGATGATGTTATTCAGGGCGGTATCCACCCCCAACGCCATGTCGGTGTAGGCGATGTCATTGTCAATACTGGCCGGGATACCGATTACCGGAAACCCCATTTTGTCCAGAGCCAGGGCACCGGACAGGGAACCGTCGCCCCCTACCACAATCAGGCCTTCCACCCGTTCCTTCATCAGGTTGTCCAGGGCCTTTTTTCGCCCATCCTCGGTGCGGAACTCGGCAGAACGGGCAGATTGCAGGAATGTGCCGCCCCGCTGCAGTGTGCCGGAGACCGCCATGCTGTCCAGTAGAATATATTCGTTCTTGAGCAGCCCGGCATAGCCCTTGCGGTAGCCGATCATCTCAACCTCATTGGCAATGGCAGTGCGGGCTGCCGCCCGGATGGTGGCGTTCATGCCGGAACAGTCGCCGCCGCTGGTCAGGATGGCAAGTCGTTTCATGGGGTCTCCTCAGGGGATAGAGTGTCCGTTTTCTCGATGCTTATGCGTAGAAAATCATCTGAAACCGCTTTAAAGGCAATGATAATTTCAGGATCAAACTGGGTCCCGCTTCCTGCAAGGATCGTATTGCAGGCCTCTTCATGAGACATGCCTTTACGGTAGCAGCGATCAGATCGCAGGGCGTCATACACATCGGCAATGGCCATAATACGTGCATAAAGAGTGATTTCAAGTCCTTTGGCATTGTCAGGATACCCGGTGCCGTCCCAGCGTTCGTGGTGTGATCTGGCAATGGTCAGCCCTGTCCGGATAAAGCTGTTGCGGGGATATTTGGCAAGAATCGAGGCCAGTGTTTTGGCTCCTGTCAGTGTGTGTGTTTTCATTGTTTCAAACTCTTCTGGTGTATGCTTGCCCGGTTTAAGCAGGATTGCATCCGGTATGGTAACCTTTCCGATATCATGGAGCGGGCTTGCAAGATAGATGTTTTCCAAAAAAGATGGCGTAACCTCCTTCTTATATGCGGAATCCTTAGCCAGCTGCGTTGCCAGGGAAAGACAGTATGCCTGGATTCTTTCCAGGTGGTTTCCTGTGTCATCATCCCGTGATTCTGAAAGTTTTGCCATTGCAAAAATGGTTGCCATCTGAGAGGAGCTTATTTCGTGTACCTTTTCCTTGACCTGTTCTTCAAGGGAATGATTGTGTTTATTCAGCTCCCAGAGCATGCGATGGACCTTCAGGTGGGTTTCCACCCGTGCATGTACCTCTTCAATCTGGAACGGTTTGGTTATGTAATCCACCCCTCCCATGTTGAAGGCCTTGACCCTGTCTTCTGTATCGTTGTAGCCGCTGATGAAAATGATGGGGACATTATGCAGTTTGCTGTCTTCCTTGAAACGCCTGCAGACTTCATAACCATCCATTTCCGGCATGTTGATATCCAGTAGCAGTAAATCCGGCAAGTTGTTCTGTGCTGTTTTTAATGCCAGATCGCCGCGGGGGAAAGACAGCACCCGGTAGTTCTTCTCAAGCAGCATACCTTCCAGCAGTTGAAGATTGGCAGGGGTGTCATCAACAGCCATGATGGTTGTTGTCAGTTCTGTCTGGTCAAGCATCTTGTTTCTCCTCTACAAAAAGAGTCGTGAGCAGATCATAGCGGTAGGCATCCACAAGACGGCGCAGGGTGGAGGCAACTGCCGGATCATGCGGGTAAACCTGTTCAATTAACCCCCTTAGCGTAATCATATCCCCGGATTCAACAGCGGCCCGCATTGCGGTGAGCAGCTGTTCAGGCATGTGTGCAAGCTGTTCCGGGGCAGGATTGGATTCAACGTCAGGGGCGGCAGTTTCAGGTAACTGTTCATCTGCGTACAGATAGGTGATGGTCGTGAGCTGACGGATTTCCTCGTAAAGTTCGTGCAGGTTAACCGGTTTTCTGATGAAACCATCGAACCCCTGCGCAAGCACTTTTTCTCTGCTTTCCGCCATGACATTTGCCGTTACCGCTATGATGACCGGAGGCCGGTCTTTGTCTGCTATAGTCCGGATCTGTCGCATAGTGTCATAGCCGTTCATGTTCGGCATCATGATATCCAGCAGGATAATATTGGGTTGCCTTGATTGGCAAAGAGCAATTCCTTCCTCACCGCCCGATGCCTCACTAACGATGAAACCTGCCGTGGACAGGGCTGTTGACAGGAGTGTACGGTTGGTCCGTTGATCATCAATTACCAGCACGCGCCATTCTTTTTCATCCGGTGCCAGCTTCAGAATACTCTTTTTGACAATCTGCAGTGCAAAGTTTTCGGCATCACAGACCTCGGCCGGGAACGTAAATCTGAATAAAGATCCTTCACCAGGCTTGCTACGGACAAGGACAAGGTCTCCACCCATTGCTCTGGCCAAGTGACGGCTGATGGACATGCCGAGCCCGGTGCCACCGCCCACCTCTTTCCCGCTTGTTGTCTGCTCAAACATGGCAAAAACCTGTTCAAACTCAGTCTCTGCTATACCTCTTCCGGTATCCGCCACATCAATAGTGATCATCGCCACATTGTTTGTATTACTTTCCGTGTCAGCAGTGCTCAAGCGTGAGGCATGTACGGTAATACCACCGTTATGCGTAAATTTCAGCGCGTTACTGATCAAGTTTATCATGATTTGACGGATTTTTTCTTCATCACCCCGTATGCCTGAAGGCAGGTCATTGGCCCCGTCCAACTTGAATGCAAGTCCCTTTTCACGGCAGCGGATTTCAAACAGAATCTCAAGTTCCTGTAACAGATTGCTTAGGCTGAACTCTTCTCTGGCCAGCGTTATCCTGCCTGCCTCTATCTTGGATAGTTCCAGAATGTCATTGATCAGGCGCAGCAGGTGTTCTCCGCTTCTGTTGATGATATCCAGATACTCCGTCTGATGGGGTAGCAACTGTTGTCCGCGTTGCAGCAGTTGAGAGTAGCCGAGTATGGCGTTCATGGGGGTGCGGATCTCATGGCTCATGCTGGCAAGGAAGACACTTTTGGCGCGGTTCGCCGCTTCAGCAGCCAATTTGGCCTGCGCAAGCTCCTTATTGGCAAGCTCCAGGCTCTGGGTCCGTTCTTGAACCATCTTTTCAAGGCTGTTCTGTTGGTGGATAAACGTCTGCTCGGTTTTAAAAAGTTCTTTGGACGCGGTGTTGAGAGATTCGCAGAGCTGTCTGGTCTCTTTGCAACTGCCATCAACCTGGATCGTTTCGCCCTTTTTATCGTTAAGGGATTCAGCAAATGCAGCTATTGCCTGAATTGATCTGGCCGGTTTTCTGATGAAGAAGACCATCGGGATAATACTGATACACATACCGATAACGCTTACCCAGAAGGTGTTTACCAGAACACTTTTTCTGGCATACAACAATTCAGCTGAACTCAACTCCAGTTTAACCCATCCGATGATATTGCCTGCCGTTATGGGATGAAATACAACGGTCTTGCCATTGAGTGAAACAAGGGATGGTTGTGTCGTAGGGGGAGGGGTAGCAATGTTGTCGTCGTATTTTACTGATACATTTCCTTTTCGGTCAAGATAGGCATCACAGATTATCCGACCTGATCTGTTTGAGATCTGAATGTTTTTGATGCCCTTCAGGAAAATGAACCTTTTAATAAAAGACTCAATGGTTGCAAAATCATTAACCACCAGGTGATCGGCGCAGGATGTGGCAATAACTCGGGCAAGTATTATGGCATCGTTGCTGACAGTCGCCTGCAACCGCTTGCTGCTCTGCACATAGGTAATGACACCCAAACAGCAGGTCGCCGAAATCAGTATGACGCACATAAGCGAGACGAGCTTAAAATAAATGCTCATAGACTATTCGCCGTTACCCCAGTATTTTTCGAGGCCAAGCTTCTCAAGAGGTAGAAAGTCTCTGGCGTAATTGGTACTGACCGGTTCTTTCATCAGGATGGCAGCGAAAATGTCTTTATACCTACTGTCTCTGGAAAGCCGGATAACAGTTTGGGTAAAGGTATCGCTAAAAGCCTTGGGGATGCGCGGATGGACGGCTATTGGATGCGATGTCAGCGGTGGTGTCCGGTAGATGATTTTCAGAGCTCTTTCAGACTTTGCGGTTCAGCACCCAGCGTTGAACTTGCAGCCCCTCCAGCGAGGATGGTACCCTGAACAACATTTCGATATACATTGGCATGGGTCTTCAGATAGCGGGCGGTAAAGCGGATTTTTTCTTTTTCAGTTAACAGCGCCCGCAGATAGAGAGAAGCAAAAAAAGCGTTTGGTGCGGGAAATCCGATCTCCTGGTTCTGCAGATCCTGTATCGAGTTAATCCTGCTGCTTCTACTGTTGGCAACAATATAACCGTACACATCTGTTTTGTCTTTAAGCAGTGGACGATATCCCTGCTTCCGTTTTGCCACGACCGCCTGATAGGGGTTCATGAATGAAAAATCTGGATTGCCGGCCAGCACGTCAACTTCAAACTGCGGGATTGTTGCGTAGGTAATAAGCTTGATATCACAGCCCAACTCTTTTGAGAGCAGTTCTGCAAAAGGTCCCCAGCGTTTGTGAATTTCAACCGGCGGCACCTGGGGGATGACAGCCAGCAAGTAGGTTTTTCTTGTCTGGGCGTCTACATCCCTGCAAAAAAAAAGGGCCAGAAGCACACTTAACAAGCTTGCTGCCAGCCTCATCTTTAACATCAGCTCCCCCCTTGATAATCTGCGTCACATTATTTTAGTAAGCCATATCAACTTCCAAAGCATAACCCTAAATCTCTCGCTGTCAAGACGGGGGGGCGTCAGTTTTCAAAGATCTGATATGCGTAACTTGTTTGTGGTCGATTGAACCACGCCTTTAATCTCCGAAACAGATGCCGATATCCCGCGCGGTCAGCACGGTGTCGCCATTGATATCAACCCGTTTCTGGATGCCCAATGCCTCGGCCAGCGGCACCAGGGCGATATCCGGTGATTTAAGCGCCACCATATGATCAAATTGGCCCGCTTCAATGGCCCGCACCGCAGCTGCACCAAAACGGAGCGAAAGCAGCCGGTCAAAGGTGGTGGGGGAGCCTCCCCGTTGCAGGTGGCCCAGTACCATGGAGCGTGAGTCCTTGCCGGTGCGTTTGCTGATCTCTTTGGCAACATAGTCGGCAATGCCACCCAGCACCACATGCTGGCGACCGCCTTCCGCTTCTCCCTTGATGACCACATCGCCGCCCTTGGGTACGGCCCCCTCAGCCACCACCACAATGGCGTACTTGCGGCCATTCAGCTCATTTTCCATCAGCTTGTCGCAGACCTTTTCAATATCAAAGGGAATCTCTGGGATAAGAATTACGTCGGCATTGCCGGAGATGCCGCTGTTTAGGGCGATAAACCCGGCATTGCGGCCCATCACCTCCACCACCATCACCCGGTCGTGGGACTTGGCAGTAGAATGCAGGCGATCAATCGCCTCAGTGGCAATACTTACCGCCGTATCAAACCCAAAGGTGATCACGGTGCCGCCCATGTCATTGTCGATAGTCTTGGGTACCCCCACCACCGGCATCCCTTTTTCTGCAAACCGATGGGCGATCTCCAGGCTACCGTCGCCACCCACCGCCACCAGGGCATCAAAACGCAACCGCTTGAAATTGTCCATGACCTTGTCGGAGACGTCGCGCAGCTCGCATTCACCGACAGCGTTGCAGACCGGCATGGAAAAAGGGTTGCCCTTGTTGGTGGTACCCAGAATCGTGCCGCCGACGCTGGCAATGCCGTCCACTTTTTCAGGGGTCAGGCGGATGATCTCATCGGTGTTCAAGAGGCCGGTGTAACCGGACTTGATGCCGTAGACCTCCCATTGGCGGTTGTAGGCAGCCATGGTGACCGCTTCGATCACCGCGTTCAGGCCGGGGGCATCACCGCCTCCGGTGTTAATACAGATCTTCATCCGTTTTGACATGGGTGACTCCTGGTCGGTTGAGTATTCTGAAAACAGCTGGTTTGCCGCAAAAGAGCCCAAAGAAATAATAGAGAAAAACCGTTAAAATTGTTTCCCAAACACCCGGCAGGCCTGTTTTAAGCCATTCTAAGCGTTTGAAGTTCTTTGTGATCCTTGCGTTCTTTAGCGGCTAGTTTGTTTGGGTTTATTCGTCTTCTGTACCGTTCCAAAGGGCCTCGTTAAAACCAAGACCACGGGCGGCATACTGCTCCTGCTGGTTCAGCTCGCTCCACTCCTTGTCTGAGCTTGCCGGTGCATTGTTATCATCCCAACGATCCTGATTCCACCCCAGTGCGCTCCACAGCTGTTGTTCGGTGGCGCTCATATCTTCCCAGCCTAACTGCTCCCAGATGCGTGGATTACCCTGCATGTTGCGAACGTTCATAATGGACTCCTGTACAGATAAAATAGGGGCGAATGTCTTTACATAGTGATTATTCCTGTTTTTGCTTAGGACCGGGTTTTTGTGGTCTCAGAGTTCTACCAAGCTGGATTTCAACCTGTTTAACAAATATTTCATTGCCAAGGGGTCTGCCGGAACGTTCATGTTTGTGGAAGGCTGTTATTTCGTCTTCGGATGCCAAAGATAGAAAGTTGTCCCAGTTACTAACCAGAGACAGTAACGGTTCAACCTTCACCAACGTATCATCTTGAGCAAGCAGGTGAGCTCTAGCACTACTCCAGGAATATTCTTGTGGCAGCGAGACAATTCCGGCGGTTACCGGGTTCATCTCAACATATCGAGTCGCAGCAAGTAGGTAGGACTCGTCCATAGGAAATGATGCGAACCGTTCCTGCCACAGGTGGCCACGCCACTTTTCGCGAAAATTAATCCTGCGGGTGTAGCGGCGGTGTGCTTCACCAATGGCGCGGGCAAGCCCTTCTTCAGACTCCGGTACGGCAATCAGATGAACATGATTGGGCATCAGGCACCAGGCCCATATTTCAACGTGATACTTGGCACACCATTCAGCCATCAGGTCCAGATAGGCTTGATAGTCATCATCACAGAAAAAGGTTTGCTGGCGGCGGTTGCCCCGCTGGGTGATGTGGTGAGGAATGCCTGGGGCTATAACTCGTGCAATACGTGCCATGTGAGAAGCGTAACAGACAAAAGCTGTTTGTCAAATAGATATACTGTCCCCAGAATAACCAGAATAGTCACCGGGTCGAGGCAGGTAAATTCCTTGGCCTTGAAGTCATCACTTTAGCGACTGACGCATTGATGAAAGATGTGGAGTGGCAGATGCTCGATAACCTGAGAGAAAACGAACTTGCCGGTTTACATGGTTTATACCTTCGCACGTTGTTGTTAGAAGATGGCAAGAACACCGGAAAATTTTCAAGTCGTTAAAT
>JAJTBI010000102.1 GCA_021286935.1 Geobacteraceae bacterium | reverse complement strand
AAGCAATGTCTGTTCTCCAAACAGCTGAGTATGTTTGGCAGAACAACCTTGAAAATCAGCAAGGCGATGACCTGATATACGTGGTTTGTTGCTATATAAAATCCGTTGAAATTTACACTTTTGAAAAGGTTAGAGGTATTTGTCCCAATGTGACAATAGGGGTATCTATTAGCGGTAGAGGAAAGCAAGATGTCCTAGTGAAAAGTGACGAATTCAGGGATAACGCTACACTGGGGAACTGTTTCATCTTGATTCGGAATAACAGAAACCTCTTTTTTAGAAATGGCAACATGGCTGGCAGGATAATAAACGATATGACCAACTGGCTACGGAACGAAAGAAACTCGCATTTCCATAGAGATGTAGTTGCCGACTCAGATACCGCATTTCGGATTAGGCGTAACACCCTTCAGCTGATTAAGGACATGATTAATAACTTCAGGTAGGCAGTTATATGTGTGGCAGAATGGTAATGGTTATTTCCCCTGAACTCATCAGGGAGACTTTTGTTTTAAGCGAAACTCCTCAGCTTGCCCCTCGATATAATAATGTTGGCTCCAACGCAGCATATTCCGGTAATCAGGCAGAGTATTGAGCACTTGAGCAAGCTCGATTTTCTTCACTAGGGTTTCATTCCATCCTGGTCAAAGACCCCAGAGAAATTCCTGATGAATGCAAAGTCTTAAACGATAGCCGAAAATTCGATTCAGCAACAGACCGGTCGGTGCTTGGCACCATGAATCAATCCCGCTTTGAGTTTGATTTCTTTCTCCAGCCACTGATGTCCAGTTCATCATATATGGGAATTTCAATCACATCACGTCTTTTCCTGAACCGATTATGTCTCCTGCAATAGCACCGAGCATGTTTTTCAACCTCCGCTAAATAATGATTCCTTTATGTTACGGAACAGCACCTTCAGGCACGCCACTGTCATATGTTTCTACACGTCCTTCAAATCGTACAAATCTGATGTGTGGTTCTGGTTCCTGCTGGAGTCTCATCGCTGCACAGTGCAAATCGCAAGGGGCGGCATATTTGCCGATTGTATGTCCGAAAAACCCATATTCTCCCTCAACCCACTCTCTAGCAGTTTTTTTGCCGAGACCAGTGACCCGGTACGATCCCAGCGTATTAAATCCCAGACTGCTGGTAAAAACAGCCGGTCCTTCATCAGTTTCAAGGTGTATCCGGATAATTCGCTTCATTGCTGTTCACCCCACGGATCCTTACCAGCACAGACCGCCTGCCAATATTCATAGTCAATATCAGACTGGTGGTCTTTCGGTGCATTGCGCAGCGCATCCAAGGTCTTTTCAGCAAATTCCGGATGGACATAGTTAGGGTGAAGGCAATACCAAGGATATCTTGATAACAATTCTAACGCACCTTGCCAGCCTGGGACGATACTTGAGCTGTGCTGAAGCTCAAGGTCAGCGGTATCTTCGTTGTACAGTGCATTCTCATTCACATCCCGTTGGAACCGCCACTCGCCATCACTGTCTTTCCAGCCGTATAGCGAGATGCCGCCACCTTCAGCACCGATCTCGATGATCTTAACCGGATGATCAGATGTACCGTGCAGGTGGTTATCATCATTGACTTTACCTGACTCCATCCGTTTCGGCATGGCCAGATCATCCAGTACCCTCTTCAATGCCTGCTGCATACGGTAGCTACTCATCTTGTTGCCGCAATCAGGACAGAAGGAGAGAAGATCCTCCCCGTCAATCACAAACAGCTCGCCGTCACCACGCTGGTCGCTCCAATCCATCTGGCCGATCAGCTTGACCAGGGAGACCCTGGCCCTACCAATTTTAAGTTCCTTGCCGCAGCAATCGCAGTTCTCCGGCAGATTTCCACTGGTCTGCTGTGCCGCTTCTTCATTACTGTCATGTGCGGGCAACTCTAGTTTTTCCACCATCTGCTTACGCAGCTCCTTGCTATAGGATATGCGGTTGCCGCATCTGGCGCAGGAGCTGATCAACGGGTCGGCATCAATTACAGTGACACTCTGCAGTCCTGTATCTTCTATAAAATCATGCTGTTCTATATTACGCTGGATCTCCAGCACGGCATTGCCGTAATGAATATCCCTGCCGCAGATATCGCATTGTGTGTACACTCGTTCAAATCCGTTCATGTTCTTTCCACCTCCGCTTGGTGATATGGTGCCCCTCTCTTTATGGACTTACCTCACTTTGGCTGGCCACAGACTGAACAGCGGTACGCTTTGCCAGCATTTATAATAGTTGCACCAATCCAGACCAAGAACCACGGTATCCAAAAATTTATCAGGACCAGTGATGCAATGCCATGCAGGAGATGGTTGACACCTGATTTGATATAAAGTCTCTGGGTATTACAGGTAGTGCAATAATGCTGTGTCTGTTTTACCACCACAATAACCTCCTTTATTAGCCCCCCGATCCCACCCTCACCGAACAAACAGATCTGCACATGGTAGTGACAGTATTGAATGACAATGCTCGTGTAACAATGCAGGGCGTAATTTGTCCCTCTTATAGGGTTAAGCCTGCCCAAGCTCTTGTAGACATGTATTCATGTCGAGAGGTGATACATTGTGTGCTCGCCTCTGTTCAATTCGGTTACCAGCTAAAATTTAATCAAGTAGATCTGTAGTCCAGTTGGCGGCCTGAATACTGGCGTCAAGCTCACGGTGTCGCTTGCTGATCTCATCCGCCTCCTTGAGTAATGCTCTAATGTCAACCGTACTGACGTAGCGGATTTCAGAGCGGCTATAGCGGTTCTGTTCGATTACACCAGCTCTGGCCACCTGTCGGTTGATGCTCTGTCGCATCTGCAAAATATCCCGGGTTGCCAGCGCATCAGACAACGAGCACTCTGCAGCGTAGTTCGTCTGGGCATTGGTACGGTTAATCCGACGAATCAAGTTCTCAAGCTCAGATGTAAGACGATTTACTTCCGCAAACAATTGCTCCGGTGGTTCTGGAGGGCTGTCACCATCTTGCACCTTGGCTGACTCAATCAGCCGTTCTTTAAGTTGACTAATTCGTTTCTGACAATCCGCTCTCGCTATCAATGCTTCTGCAAGTTTCATTTCTTTTCCCTCCAACTGTTTTTTGAAATATGAAGCCACTGTCACCGGGATACGGCTTACGGTGATCAAAGGCACCCATGAATATCTCGTCCGGGATTCCGCAGGGGAATGATCCAAACTGAATCTCGAACATTTAGTGCATTGTGGTGCTGCCATTTTTTCAATTTGCTATGAAGTTTTTTGTCTACTGAGGGTATAAAGGCAGTCTGCTAGAATGATACGGGGTGTTTTGGTGGAATTAAGGCTGTTTCTGCCTGCTTTAGTTTTTGTAACTATATGATTATGAACAACTATAAACTTTTTTATGGCGCAACAAAATATATCAAACTGCAATAGAATGATGTACGGTACGGCTATGAACGAGAAGAAAGATACCCGAACATTGCCACCACAGATCCAGCAGGAGCTGCGTAGGCGGGTCATCCGTCAGCGGCAGCTTAGTAAGACGAACCGGCAGGTAGCTAAGGCACTTGGAGTAAGTGAACGACATGCCAGCACTGTCTGGCAGCGTTACCTGCGAGAAGGCGGTACCTCTATCTTGAATAAGAAACGGGGCCGCAAGACGGGTCAACATAGAAAAATGGGTATCAAACAGGACAAGCAAACGTTGGATCTGATGTTTGAAAAGCCTTCCAGTATGGGCTTGGTGGGTGAGTTATGGAGCAGGCTGACTTTACAACAGGCAATTGAACGCCACCTGAAAATTAATGTGTCAATAAGAACGGTTGGTGAACGTTTGAAACTGTGGGGAATGGTCCCTGTAAAATCAATCAAGATAAACAGCGAAGACAATCCGCCGAAAATCCAGAAATGGATCAGTAACGATTACCAGAAGCTTTTGGAGCGGGCACAGCAGGAAGGCAGTGAAATCCACTGGTGTGTGGAGAAATCTATTAAAGGCTGCAAATCAGGATCGGAGTTTCTTGATTACTATTGCTTAGGCATTCCAATGCTTGCGAGTATTTCCAATAAAGGGCAGATACGCTTTATGCTGGGTACAGGCGACATCACAAGCGATTCTTTCGTTGAGTTCATGATAAGCTTGACTGCAGATGTTGACAAGAAGGTCTTTCTGCTGGTGAAGAGAATTATGTGTCTTTACATGGATACGGTGGTTGAGAGTTGGTTGGATAATAATAAGGATAGGATAGAGGTTTTATATTTACCTCTTTAGAACAAAAAACAAACGGCAACAAAACGGCAACAAATATATTTGCAAAACAAAATCAAGGACTTAACCTGTTAAGATTAAGTCCTTGATTTTGTTGGTCGGAGCGAAACGATTCGAACGTTCGACCCCCTGCTCCCAAGGCAGGTGCGCTACCAGGCTGCGCTACGCTCCGAAAAGAAAAATTATATAGCACAAGAACTAAATCAATAGCAAGCAGAAAGTGCTATTTTTCTTCAATCCGTCCTGCCCAGACCGGATCACCGGAAAACTGGTGACGCAGATGTTCTTCTGGAATCTGACGATAAAACTCTTCCTGAGAAAATGAAAACCGGTAGGATTGGACATAGTCCATAATGATTCCGGCTGCTTCATTCAACCTGCGAATACGTTCCGGATCAACATCGGCATGGAGATCCGGGTGGGCTTTTCTGATCAGGTTACGATGGCGTTGTTTGATCCGCTTGATGCTCAGCAGGTCATTTTCATGAAAGCCGAACAGATACAGCGCTTTTTTAAGATCTGCAAAGGTCATAACCGGTCAGGTTGTTGTAAAAAATGTCCGCACTTTTTGGGCAATACCATCTTTGTCCAGACCATGCATGGCCCGCAGTTCATGTTGTTCCCCCTGTTCAATGTACTGATCCGGGTAGCCTATCCGCAATACCTGCGCCTGTCCCCCCTGCTCTTCCAGCAGTTCCAGCACAGCCGTACCAAAGCCGCCCTGCAGTGCATTCTCTTCAAGGGTAACCAGTCTGCCAAAACGTTTGGCCAGTTGAAGCAGCAGTTCTGCATCAAGTGGCTTGACAAAACGGGCATTGACTACACTTAGCTCAAGACCTTCTGAAGCAAGGGCTGTTGCGGCGTCCAGGGCAGGGTAAACCATGGAGCCCAGGGCGACCAGAACACCATCAGCTCCTTCACGCAGCAGTTCGGCCTTGCCGACAGGCAACGACTTCAGATCCTGATCCAGAGGCACGCCATAGCCGTTGCCGCGGGGATAGCGCAGGGCAATCGGGCCGTTGTGCTCAATGGCGGTTTTGAGCATGTGCTGCAGCTCATTTTCATCTTTGGGTGCCATCAGGGTCATATTGGGGATATGCCGCAGATAGGAGAGATCAAATACACCATGATGGGTAGGACCGTCATTACCCACTACCCCGCCCCGGTCAAGGGCGAAGACCACCGGCAGATTCTGGATACAGACGTCATGCAGCACCTGATCATAGGCACGCTGCAGAAAGGTTGAGTAGACCGCAAAGACCGGCTTTTTGCCTTCACAGGCCAGACCGGCAGCAAAGGTTGCACCATGCTGTTCAGCAATGCCCACATCAAAGAACCGCTCCGGGTGTTGTTTGGCAAAGTTGGTCAGTCCGGTGCCATCCGGCATGGCGGCAGTAATGGCGACAACCCGCTCATCTTCCTCTGCCAGACGTGCCAGGGTATTGCCGAAGATGGCGGTGTAGGAGGCAGCCCCACCCTTGCCTTTCAGAACTTTGCCGGTTTCAATCTCAAACGGTCCAACCCCGTGGAACAGGGATGGATTCTGTTCTGCCGGTTTGTACCCCTTGCCCTTGGTGGTGATGACATGGATCAGCACCGCGTTATCCAGCTTTTTGACCCGTTCCATGGTTTCCAGCAAAAGCGGCAGGTCATGGCCGTCAATCGGCCCGATATACTCAAAACCAAAGGCCTGAAACAGGGTGGCCGGCGTGAAGAGGCCTTTGAAAGAGGTTTCTACTTTTCTGGCCATGCGAATGAAGCCTTTACCCATTTCGCTTTTGGCCTGTTTGATCATCTGTTCGGTTTCACGCTTGAACTTGTGGATGAACTCGCTGCTGGAGGTGCGGGAGAGAAAGCCGGAGACCGCGCCGACGTTTTCAGCAATGGACATCTCATTGTCATTCAGCACCACCACCAGATCACGGTTCAGGTGCCCGGCATGGTTTAAGCCCTCAAAGGCGATCCCGCCGGTCATGGAACCATCACCGATCACCGCAACGACCTTATTGGTCTTGCCAGCCAGATCCCGTGCCACAGCGTAGCCGGTGGCTGCTGAAAGCGAGGTTGAGGAATGCCCTACTTCCCAGACATCATGCTCTGATTCGCAACGTTTGGGGAAACCACTGATACCGTCCAGGGTCCGCAGCGTGCAAAAGTTGTCACGACGTCCGCAGATGATCTTGTGGGCATAGGCCTGGTGACCGACATCCCAGATCAGTTTGTCTTCCGGCGAGTTGAACACCTTGTGCAGGGCAATGGTCAGTTCAACCACTCCCAGCGAAGGGGCGATATGGCCGCCGTTTTTGGCGCAGGTTTCAATAATCAGCTGCCGGATCTCTGCTGCCAGCTTTGGCAGATCCGACTGGGGAAGTTGTTTCAGGTCTGCAGGTGCATTGATCTGATTCAGTAATGACATAGGTGGTCAGTTCTTTCTCTCTACAATGTAACGGGCAATTGCACGCAGCGGTTCAGCAGCAGCACCCAGCGGTTCCAGCGCCAGCATGGCTTCATCCATCATGGCCTGAGCTTCCTGCTTGGCCGCAGCCAGTCCCATCACCGCCGGATAGGTAGCCTTACCGCGGGCCTCATCGCTACCGGCATCCTTGCCGATCTCTTCGGTAGTCCCTTCAATATCCAGAATATCGTCGGCAATCTGGAAGGCCAGACCGGCTGCCTCACCATAGCGGAGAATGGCTGCCAGTTGTTTTTCATCAGCCCCGCCCAGCAGCGCACCGGCCACCACCGAAGCCTTGATCAGGGCACCGGTCTTGTGGGTATGGATATACTGGACCGTGGGCAGATCCATGTCCGGCTTGCCTTCGCTCTCCATATCCACCACCTGGCCACCCACCATGCCATAGGTACCGGCACAGGTGGCGATCTCATGGATCACCCCCAGACGGGCTGCAAGATCAAGTCCGGCGGCAAAACGGGGGTCACTCATCAGTTTGAACGCCTCGGTTAAAAGGCCGTCTCCGGCCAGAATGGCAATCGCCTCGCCAAAGACCTTGTGGTTAGTGGGACGACCACGCCGGAAATCATCATCATCCATGGCAGGCAGATCATCGTGGATCAGCGAATAGGTATGGATCATCTCCATGGCGCAGGCAGCGGGCATGGCCTTGTCAATCTGGCCGCCAACCGCCTCGCAGGCAGCCAGCATCAGCACCGGGCGCACCCGTTTGCCACCGGCAAAGATGGAGTAACGCATTGCCTTGTGAATGCTTTGGGGACGTTCTTCTTCTTTGGGTAGATACTGCTCCAGCGCTGCATCTACCAGCGCGATCTTTTCTTTCAGATATACTTTAAGGTCCACAATTCAATCCCTTCATTCATCATCATCAGTAGTAAACGGTTCTTTACGGAATGAACCATCGCGCTGTTTGATCAGCACTTCAACCTTACGCTCGGCCTCATCCAGTTTTTTGGCACAAAAGGCAGCATGCCTGACCCCTTCTTCAAAGGCCTTGATAGAGTCATCCAGCGAAAGTGATCCACCTTCCAGCTTACGAACCACTTCTTCCAGTTTTTTCAACGATGTTTCGAATTTTTCAGCTGCCATACGTGCCCCCAAAATTATGAAACGGCATTATACTTTGATTCAGGACAAATCGTCAACCTCAAGCCACCAGAACCATCTTCCCATAGCGGCCAAACTCTGCAATAATCACCAGATTCCATGCCTGATCAACACGCTGAGGTTTCTGTGAACGTTCTCTTTATTCACCCCTACGGCAGTAACTGGATGCCGGGGGTGCAGGATATTACCACCATCTTCAATGTCATGCCGCCACTGGGCATCCTTTCCATTGCCGCCTGGCTGGAAAAACACCAGGTTCCAGTTGAGATTATTGATTGCTATGCCACCCCGCTGACCCAGCAGGAACTGGTGGATGAGGTGCTACGTCGCCAGCCGGATATTGTAGCTTTTTCCTGCACGACCTCATCATTTCTGGAAGGTAATCGGATAGCGGAAGCGATCAAGAATGCAGACAGCCAGATTCTGACGGTTTTTGGTGGTGCCCATGCCTGCACCATGGGAGCGCCACTGCTGGATCGCTTTCCAGCCATTGACTGTCTGGTGCTGGGCGAAGGTGAACAGACCATGCTGGAACTGGTCCAGGCCGGATTCCGGAATCTGGCCGACATTCCCGGACTGGCCTTTCGGGACAGCAATGGGCAGACAACCCAATCAGCTCCACGGGAGCTGATCGCCAATCTGGATGACCTGCCCTTCCCTGCCTATCACCTGCTGCCAGGATTTCCACAAAAATACAAATTGCCGCTATTCAGTTCGCCGACCTCCCCCAACTCCAGCATCATCTCCAGCCGTGGCTGCCCCTACCAATGCTCTTACTGTGACCGTTCTGTCTTTTCCCGTGGTTTCCGGTTCAATTCACCGGAATATATCCTTGAGCATGTGGCCATGCTGCACCGTGACTACGGCATCAGACATGTCTTTTTTTATGATGACCTGTTCACCTTTGATCGTAAGCGGGTGGCTCACTTCTGTGAGCTGAAGGAAAAGATGGGGCTGAAGGTCACCTACAACTGCATTGCCCGACTGGAGCATGTGGATCAGGAGCTGCTGAATCTACTGAAAGGCTCCGGCTGCTGGCAGGTCAACTTCGGCATAGAATCCGGTGACCCGGAGATCCTGAAGCAGCACCGCAAGTTTTACGGTCTGGATGAGGTGGGACGCAAACTGCAGATGGTCAAAGATGCCGGAATGCGGGTCAAAGGACTCTTTATGGTGGGGCTGCCGGGAGAAGACGAAGCAGCCATCCGCCGCACCATTGACTATGCCCTGTCCCTGCCGCTTGATGAGATCAATGTCACCAAATTCACCCCGTTTCCAGGTGCGCCGGTCTTCAAGACCCTGGAACAGTTTGGCGAGTTTCATGAAGACTGGTCGCTGATGAACTGCATGAATTTTGTCTTTATTCCCCGCGGTATGACCAAGCCGCAGCTTGAAGGGCTATATAATGAATTTATCCGCCGCTTCTACCGCCGTAGCCGTATCCACTGGGGCTACACCAAGATGATCTGGAAATCGCCCCACAGTGTGCTGGATTTCCTGAAAAACCTGCCGGCCATCCTGAAGTTTGAAAGGAAACAAAAATGGTAAAAACCATTTTCACAGTACTGTTTTTTGCGCTTGTCGCCAGTTCAGCGTTTGCCGATGATAAGACAAAAACCACAGCAACTGCCAACTATGAGCTAAGCATGCTGACCGGCTATGGTATTACTCACCGCGGTTTTGGCGAGACCCGCACCCAGGTGCAGACCTGGGACGCCATTGCCCGTTTAGGCTGGTACCTGTCTGATGAAATCGGTAAAGGCAGCTGGTATCAGGGCAGACATCAACTGCTGGTGGAACTTCCATATCACTTGGCAGTTGATCACGGCGGCAGATCAATGGTGGGTGGATACCTCTTGGGAAGCTGGAAGTTTACCAGCCTAACCCATGTAAAACCCTACATCTTTGCCGGTGGTGGACCGGTCTATGTTGGACTGGGCCTACCCACCATGGGGGCTAAACTCAACTTCAGCTATCAGGGCGGCACCGGCATACAAATTCCGATAGCAGCGGCAACTATGCTGAACCTGGAATACCGCTACCATCATATCTCCAATGCCGGAACCGCAACTCCCAATGAACCGCTCAATTCCAGCAAGATCCTGGTGGGGGTAAGCTGGCTGTATTGAGAAAAATCAGCTTTTTTCAACTATCGCCCATCCTTACTTATCAGCTGATAACAACATCTACAGGTACAACACGCTGATACAAAAAGTTTATTCACTTTAAACGCACCAACGGCAGCCC
>JAJTBI010000101.1 GCA_021286935.1 Geobacteraceae bacterium | reverse complement strand
ATACCGGTATCCACCTTCAGATGCACCAGAGCCTTGCGATACAGTTTACCCGCTGCCAGATCCAGCGCCTTCAGCTGTTCAAGGGAAAAAACAGCGGAGGAGATGCCAAATCCGACACACTTACGCTCCTGGCCTGGGTAGATCCCTCCCAGCAACAGCACAGGTTTATCAATACCGCTTTTACGCAACTGGATCGCTTCAGCCAGAAAAGCAACACCAAAGGCATCCACTCCCTGACGTTCCAGCTCCTTACTTACCTCAAGAAAGCCGTGACCGTAGGCATCGGCCTTGACCACTGCCAGTACGGCTGAACGTGACGGCACGGAAGCGCGGACAACGGCATAATTCTCCCGCAGGGCACCAAGATCAATCTCTGCAAAGGTTGGGCGACTATCAAACATGCCACTTACTTACCACGGCCTGCCATCAGGGGCAATCTGAAAACTCTGTTTACGGAAGCGGTTGACGACCTGTTATTTTTATCGTATGGTTACGTCGCCCTGGGGGAGCCTTGCATAGGCTGAGACGGCTTTGCCGGACCCCTTGAACCTGAACCGGGTAATGCCGGCGGAGGAAAGCGGCCTCGTTCCCAGCATCTATTTTCGGGCCGCCTGATTTGTATTCAGTGCGGCCCTTTTTTCGTACCACGAGGTACTCACCATGTCAGAAAAAACCATGCCCTTACGCCTTGTAGCGACGACCTCCAAGACCGTGCGAGATCGCTCAATTGCCGGGGTCTACCTGATTACTGATCAGCAGGAGAACCTGCTTGAACGGGTAGCACAGGCGCTGCGTGGCGGCGTGGCAGTACTGCAGTATCGTGCCAAAGACAAGCCGTACGAGTTTTGTCTCGAAGAAGGCACCAGCCTGAAGCAGCTTTGCAGCCGCTTTGGCTCCCTCTTTATTGTCAATGATGACCTGAAACTTGCCCATGCACTGGATGCGGATGGCGTCCATCTGGGGCAGGATGATGGTGCCCCCCAACAGGCCCGTGAACTGCTGGGGCCGAACAAGATCATCGGCGTCTCCACCCATAACCTGGAGGAAGCACTCAAGGCTGAGGCAGATGGCGCTGATTACCTTGGTTTTGGCGCCATGTACCCCACTGACAGCAAAAACATCACCCATATGCCCGGCACCTCAGGACTGGCTGCCATCCGGGACCGGGTCAAGCTGCCAATTGTGGCCATTGGTGGTATCAGCCCGGCCAATGCCTGCCGGGTGATTGAGGCTGGCGCGGATGCGGTTGCGGTCATCTCTTCGGTCCTGTCAGCGCCTCGGCCAGAGGTGGCTGCCACAGAACTGCGCCTGCTGTTCAACCGGCTGGCCCCCTACCCCCGCGGTGGCGTACTGACGGTCGCCGGCAGTGACTCCGGCGGCGGCGCCGGTATCCAGGCGGATCTGAAAACCATTACCCTTTTGGGCAGCTACGGGGCCTCGGCCATTACTGCCTTGACCGCCCAGAATACCAGAGGGGTCAAATCGATCCACGGCATCCCCCCCTCCTTTGTCAGGGACCAGATTGATACCGTACTGACTGACCTGCCGATTGACCTGATCAAGACCGGCATGCTGCACACCCCGGCCATTATCTCGCTGCTGGCCGATTATCTGACTGAGCAGACCCACTACTACCCGGTGGTGATTGATCCGGTTATGGTGGCCAAGGGTGGCGCTTCGTTACTTGAACTGGATGCCGTTTCCATCTTTCAGGAAACCCTGCTGCCCCATGCCTACCTGCTGACCCCCAACATCCCTGAGGCAGAACGGCTGATAAACTGCCGTATCAACAGTGAAGCCAGCATGGAACAGGCAGCCCGGCAGTTACACAGCATGGGAGCTGCCAATGTCCTGCTTAAAGGTGGGCATATGAGCGGCGGTGATGCTGTTGATATCCTCTTTGACGGCCAGACCATCCATCGTTTCAGCTCTGAACGGTTCTTCACCAGCGCCACCCACGGCACCGGCTGCAGCTTTGCCTCTGCCATCGCCGCCTATCTGTCCCAAGGTGAACCGCTTAAAGATGCCGTTCGCCTGGCCAAAAGCTTTATTAGCAATGCCATCCGCCTGGCCCGCCCGATGGGCAAAGGCCATGGCCCGATCAACCACTATCTTGCTGCAAAGGAAACAGACCAATGACCCAGCTTGAAGCCGCCCGCCAAGGGATAATTACTGACAAAATGAAGACCGCTGCTGCTGCTGAAGGAGTTGCCCCGGAGTTTATCCGTGACGGTATTGCCAAAGGCACCATCATCATCAGCCATAACGACAAGACCCACAAGCACGGCATCCCGCTGGCTGTGGGAACCGGCCTGCGCACCAAGGTGAATGCCAACATCGGCACCTCGGCCGATGACACTGACATCACAAAGGAGCTGGAAAAGGCCCGGGTTGCGGTCAAGCATGGCGCCGATGCCATCATGGACCTCTCCACCGGCGGTCCGGTGGATGAGATCCGGCGTGCCATCGTGGCTGAGACCACCGCCTGCATCGGCTCGGTGCCGCTCTATCAGGCTGCCACCGACACCGTGCGGATCAAGAAAAAGGCGCTGGTGGATATGACCGCCGATGACATCTTCAAAGGGATCATCAAGCATCTGGATGACGGTGTTGACTTCATTACCGTCCACTGCGGCGTAACCCGCGCCACGGTTGAGCGGATGAAAAACGAAGGCAGGATCATGGATGTGGTTTCCCGTGGCGGCTCCTTTACCATTGAGTGGATGTCCTACAACAACAAGGAAAACCCGCTCTATGAGAACTTTGACCGCCTGCTTGAGATCACCAAAGAGTACGACGCCACGCTGTCACTGGGTGATGGTTTCCGCCCCGGCTGTCTGGCCGATGCCACTGACCGGGCCCAGATTCAGGAACTGATCATTCTGGGTGAGCTGACCCAACGGGCCTGGGATGCCGGGGTACAGGTTATGATCGAAGGACCAGGTCATGTGCCGCTGAACCAGATTCAGGCCAACATTCAGCTGCAGAAGCGGCTCTGTCACGGTGCGCCGTTCTACGTCTTGGGACCGCTGGTAACTGACATTGCACCGGGCTATGACCATATTACCTGCGCCATTGGCGGTGCCATTGCCGGCGCAGCCGGGGCAGACTTCCTCTGCTACGTCACCCCGTCTGAACACCTGGCCCTGCCGGAGATTGAGGATGTCCGCCAAGGCGTGATCGCCTCCCGCATCGCAGCCCATGCCGCCGACATCTGCAAAGGGCTACCCGGTGCCATTGAAAAAGACAACGCCATGGCCCGTGCCAGAAAAAAACTGGATTGGGAAGGGCAGTTTGCCCTGGCCCTTGACCCGGACCGGGCGCGGGAGTATCGTGCCAACTCACCGGTATCAGAGCACGGCGCCTGCACCATGTGCGGGGAGTTCTGTGCGTATAAGGTCATGGACGAGGCAATGAAAAGGTAGGAATGATCTTTTTCCGCCCTGGCTCTGTCAATCTACGGCAGGGACTGTGCGGCGTACTACGGTGTACGCCTCCGCTCCCTGCCTTGTTTGCCTCAGCCATGACGAAAAAAATCCTCATTCCTCATCAAGTCTGGCAGTTTTGTTGGCACGGAGGTTGGTCATGGGCGACATCACCCGTTTCGGTATCTCAATTGACAGTGATCTACTGGATAGCTTTGACCGCCTGATCGCCCAGAAGGGCTACCAGAACCGGTCAGAGGCGATCAGAGATCTGATCCGGGCCGCCATTGTGGAAGAAAAGATGGATGCCGGCCATGAAGAGATGGTCGGCACCGTTACCATGGTCTACAACCACCATGTCCGGGATCTGGCAGACAAGCTGACCGAACATCAGCACCACCATCACCACCAGATTGTTTCAGCCTTACATATCCATCTGGATGCCCACAACTGCCTTGAAGTGATTGTACTAAAAGGCAGCAGCAGTGATATCAAAAAGATTGCCGACGAGCTGCTCGGCGTCAAGGGAGTTAAGCACGGCAAGCTGTTCCTTACCTCAGCAACCCCTGAACATCACTAAAACCATGAGTGTCACCCACCTCAATCGGTGGCTCTGTTCCATCCGGCTCTATTTGGCTGTTTCAGTACTGCTACACGGATTGTGTTTTGTGGCAGTACTCCTGTTGGCTCCAACCTTTATCCAACCCACCACCCAAGAGACCACTATTATCATGACCAACCTGGTGTCCTTGTCTCAGCCCAAGACAGGCAATGAAACAAAGGCTCCGGCGTCTGCGTCGCCTGCTACCAGCAAACCGGCTCCCCAGGCGGCACCACAACCGGCACCGCCCACCATTGCCGCACCAACGATGCCCAGCAGCAATCCTCCGGCCAAACGTAATGAACCGGCACTGGAGGCCCCCACGGCACAGTCGTCCAGCCTGCAACAGACCAAGGGTACTGCCACATCAAAAACGGAAGCCAGTTCCCAGCCAGCGGTTCAAACCAGTGCAGCAACAGGTGGTAATCGGGGGACACCTCAGGAGATGGCTTTTGGCAGCGCCAGCGGACCTGCATTTCACAAACAGGCAGTGCCTGTCTACCCAACCCTGGCAAAACGGCGAAACAAGGAAGGGGTAGTGCTGCTACGCCTCAGCATCAGTGAAACCGGCCAATTGACCCGGCTTGAGGTATTGGAAGACCCTGGCTATGGCTTTGCCGAGGCTGCCCAGGAGGCACTACGTAGTTCAAGCTTTATCCCGGCTCACCATAATGGAAAACCGGTTGCCGTACGGGCAATCCTGCCGGTTCGCTTTAGTCTGCGCCAAGGGCCATTATAATGAGAGATGTGCATCGATAGTCGCCAGCCCCTCCAGAGCCCCACAGGCCAGACTGATGTGAGGTGGCGCAATCTCCGGTTCACGGACATTGATTCTGATTACGGTTGCACCGGCATGACGCCAGCCCAACCGCTCAGAGGTGGCCCGGATGGTGGGAATAGCAGTACCAGCACCCATTTCAATCACCACAATCCGCTTGTCTTCCTGTTCATCCATAAACTGCTGAAACCGTTTCTCCTGCTGGTAAGTGCGTTGTGGCAACCAGGCCCAATCGCCGAACATCAGGATATTGGGACGACTTACCGCCCTGCAGTTGGGACAGCGAGGGATCTTTTGAGCCCGCATGGTAGCCTCATCAACAGGAATCTGCTCGTTGTTGGGCCAGATGGCATCACCACAGGAGCTGCTGCACTGCAGCCAGTGAATTGAACCATGCACCTCCAGAATCCGGTCTTCATCGAAGCCGGCCTTCTGAAATTGACCATCGACGTTAGAAGTAACCACGAAATACGGTGCAGACTTCTGATCAATCCAACGCCGTAGAATCTGAAATCCTTCATGGGGCACGGTATCCCGATACAGATTGGTACGGTGCCCGTAAAATCCCCAACCAAAGGCTGGATCACGTTCAAAATGCTCCGGGTTGGCACATTCCACAAAAGAGAGCCCCAGACGGGCATAGGGCGGATAGGCCTGCCAGAACCCCTGGTTACCACGAAAATCAGGCAAACCTGAATCTACCCCCATGCCTGCGCCGGCAGTAATCACGAAACAATCAGCAGCTTGAACCAGTTCAGCAGCCTGCTCAATCAGGCTCAGTTCACAAGTGAGCTCCATTGCCCCCCCGACGGTTTATAAAAGTAGCCAGCTCATCAGGCGGCAACGGAGTGCTGAATAAAAAGCCCTGAATAACCGTGCAGCCACGAGCGAGCAGATGCTGTTGCTGTTCCTCAGTCTCAACCCCTTCAGCAATCAGATCCAGCCCCAACTCCTGTGCCATGGCAATAATGGTATTAACCACCGCCGTATCAGACGGCGTCTTATGCAGCCGATGAACAAATGAACGATCCACTTTCAGCTCCTGTACCGGAAGGCGTGAAAGGTAGGCCAGCGATGAATACCCGGTACCAAAGTCATCCAGCGACAGACTGACACCCAGGTCACGCAGTTCCTGCAGCTTTTGTTTGGCATGGGCTGTATCAATCATCAGCATGCTTTCGGTCAACTCAAGGCAGAGCAAGGCCGGATCAAGGCCTGACTCGGCCAGAATCTGGCGAACGGTTTCGGCCAGATCACCTCTCTGAAACTGCAGGGCGGAAATATTAACCGACAAGCGCAGTGCTGCCATGCCGGAACGCTGCCAGGATACAGCCTGACGACAGGCCTGCTGCAAGACCCAGGTACCAACCGGCACAATCAGGCCGGTTTCCTCAAGAATCGGTATAAACTCCGTGGCGCCAACCGGCGCTAAATCAGGACATTCCCAGCGTAGTAGAGCCTCAACGCCGACCACCAAACCGCTCGTCAGACAGAGCTGGGGTTGATACTGTAGACTGAACTCTTCGTTTTCAAGGGCACGATGCAGCCGCGAAGCCAACATCAGACGATAATGGGCCTGCCGGTGGAAATCGCTGGTATAGCAGACAATGGTGTTACGCCCCAATCGCTTGGCTTCATGCAGGGCCGCCTCGGCATTGCGTAACAGATTCTGTTCCTCTTCACCGTCATCGGGATAGATCACCAGTCCTATACTGACGGTAATAGCAAGTTCCACTTCTTCCACCACAAACAGCTCCGATAACAAACGTTTAACCTGATGGGCTAGATTGACAGCCAGTTCCCGATCACGGCTAAGCGGGGCAACCAGAAAAAATTCATCCCCAAGAAAACGTCCCACAACAGAGTCTTCAGAAACCAGCTGCTTCAGACGTTTTGCGGCTTCAATCAACAACAGGTCACCAAAGTCATGGCCAAAGGTATCGTTGACAAATTTCAGATTGTCGATGTCAATCAGTAGAAGAGACAACGTCTGCTGAACGCCCAGCCGTTTGACAGTGGTACTCAGGTGATTTTCAAGATAGTAGCGATTATAGAGACCGGTCAGGCTGTCGTGGCTGGCCTGCCAGTTCAGGGCTTCTTCATGCGCCTTACGCGTAGTTATATCCTCTTTAACGGCAATGAAATTCGTTATTTCACCGGCATCATTCCTGATCGGAGCGATACTGCACAGATCCCAGTACAATGTGCCGTTCTTGCGCTTATTGCAGAACTCTCCCCGCCACTCATGGCCAGCCAGGATAGTCTGCCAAAGCCCTGCATATAGCTCCGGCGGCTGTTTTCCTGACTTGAGCAAACTGGGTTTTTGCCCGATAACCTCGTCATAGCAATAGCCGGTCACCATACAGAAATGAGGATTCACGTATTCAATTATCCCGTGGGTATCAGTAATGACCACCGAGTTGGCGCTCTGTTCAACTGCCGCAAACAGTTTACGCCGTTCTTCAACCTGATGATTCAGATCCGCTGTTTTTCGCAGTACTTCACGCCGTAGCAGGGCTGCAAAAACGCCAAGCAACAGCGCACCACCCACCCCCCCGCCTAGACTCCACAAGAGCCAACGGGGCATACGGTACCCGGCACCTTCAATCCCCAGCCAGTATTTCAGAGACTGGTGATACACCGAGTTTCGATCTTTTTTCATCGCCTCAAGATGCCGGTCAAAAGCCGCTAGTACATTTTGGTTTTTACCCTTTGGTGCAGCTACCTGCACAGAAACCGGACTAAAGATAATCGGCGTGGGCTTAACCTTGAAAGATCGTTCATTCAATAGAGAAAAAAAACGGTTAGCAACCCCAGCATCCACCTCTCCCCAGTCAATCATGTCAAAAACATCTCTGAAACTATCCGCGTACACCAGATCACAACGAATATTGAATTGCTGCAGCATCTTGATAAAGGTGTTGCAGTAGACATCGTTTTTCACCACAGCGATTCGCTTGCCATTCAGGTCGGCATAGCTCTCAATTTTCAGACCTTGACGACTGTAGAGTAATCCCCAGTTTGATATAATAGTATGTTGATTATAGTTGTATTTTTGCGCTCTTTCCGGGGTATGAGCAATACCCACCAGTAGATCAATCTCTGCGTTTTCCAAATTCTCCAGACACTCGTTCCAGACACAGGGGGCATACTGGATGGTCCATCCCTCACGCCGGGCAACCTCTTCAACAAGATCAATCATGATTCCCTGAGCACTGCCATTGTCTGCAGTGCTAGCCATGGGATGATTCTGCTCGTAGCCCACCCGTACAATTTGATTGGCATAGCCAAAAGGAGGCAGCAGCATAAGAAGCAGCACTGTCACACACGCTGTCAGCATCATATGATGCATATATTTCATGCAGCTGTCCCCCTCTGCGTTTTTGATAACATCACCCAATTTATATAGCTTACCACAGCTCTATGATCCTGCAACCTGGCTCGGCTCTCATTCACATACTCCATTCTTAAGCCCCGGAAGAAATAAAAAAACCGCACTCTTTTGAAGTGCGGCCCGGTTCAAAATCTCATGATACTATTATAACCTAGATTCCTTCCCATCCGAAAAGACCGGTACCCTTCGGCACCTCAACCACCACCCGATCACCTTCCTTAACCTGCAAGTGCTCAGCAGCCGCCAGGGTGATCAACACCCTGCCATCAAAAATATTTTCTTTATCATCCTCAATAATATCCAATGAAATAATTGAGTTAACATTGCTGCGGGGGTTGGTAAGCAAAAACTTCTTTGAGGGGCGAGAACCATAGTGGCGCCAGATACTTCGACAGGTGGAACGGTTGACTGAAACATGCTCCTCCATTGAAGACCAGAACGTCCCTCCGGTTCTATCCACTATCTGCACCTGTAATAACATCTTACCGTTTTCAACCTGTAGCGGCATGAAGGTCCAGCCGGTGCCAGACTGCAACGGTGGAGTCATCTGGCTGGGCTGGGCTGCTGCAGGTTGCAGAGCTGCCGGTTGGACCGGTAATTTTTCCAGCTTCTTTGTCGCCACATTCAAAGCGATTGAAAGGACCTGAATATTGACACCAGGCTCACAGAGCAGCACCAGAGAACGCTCACCTGCCGAGCGGGTTATCAGCTTACCCAGTTCAAAACGGATCTCTGACTGTTTAACCCCGCCAGTTGCCTCCTCAATACCGAACTGTTGTTCCATCAATAACGTGCCAACTCTGGCAAGCTGCCCGCTATCGTACATATCAGGCATTGAGCTGACCAGTAACTGACCACTATCATCCATAATCATACCGCCAATCACCCCTGGCGATGTAACCACACTCCGAAGAACGGTTTCCATTATCCCTCCCTACCCCTGGTTCCCCAGGGCACGCCGGACTTCAGCCTCAACTGCAGAGGGTTTAACGTCTCCCTGTACACCAATAAAAAGATAATTTTTAGCCCCTTCAAGCGTGACAATATGGCCTGAGCCTCCCTGCACCACAGCACCTTTGAAGCTGCCCAGCCCCAATTCATCACCTATTTGAGCGGATGTTGACACCAGATACATCCCCTGAGCAGCAAGGGCTTCAGCGCTGTTACCGACAGACTGGAGAACCGAACCACTCCGGTCGGTCAAGGCAACATCCTGTAAGCCGGCAATACCGGACAGTCGATCCTTCATCCCCCCTCCTTTTGGCGCCTGCACCGTTCCTGGTGCAGGGTTCTGCTGCTCCATTCCTGCGGCAATCTCGTCCTGCAAACGCAGGGCATCCAACAGAAGATACTGAAAGCTCTCATTAATTGTCTGACGCGTAGTGCCTACCTTCGGCTCAGCCCTGAAGGTGCCACCACCCCAGGCAAGGACACGCGCAAAGGCATCCTTCCCCTCAAACTGCTCAAGCTGGGCATGCACCAGATCACCATCACGGAAAAAGAGGTGACCAGATTTACCATTTTGCTCCACTACGATCCGGCCGCTGAAACGCCCCATAGCTTTAAGCTGCAACAGATCCGTCAGACTCATGCCTGACACTTCACCATCAAATCCCGTTGTTTGTTGGGCTGTAGAACTCATACGCCCTCCCCCATACCATTTAAAGCCATAACAAAACGCCTATTTATTTACAGACGATACATTTCGATGCCGTTTTTATTAGCTCTATTCAAATGTCAGAATTCGTACAAAGACGCTATGCGCGCAGTTTACATAAAACACTGTTTATGTCAATCATACATTCCTCTTAGATTCAGACATAAAGCTCATTTAGATTCTGGCTGGACTTGACTTAAACTACCCAATGGTATAGAAGATTAGCTCTCTCCACGCCACTTTAGCTCAGATGGTAGAGCAACTGATTCGTAATCAGTAGGTCAGCGGTTCGATTCCGCTAAGTGGCTCCATCAAATACATGGACTTAGCTATTACCAGCTAGGTCCTTTT
>JAJTBI010000100.1 GCA_021286935.1 Geobacteraceae bacterium | reverse complement strand
AAATATATAGGCTGCTTAAACCTGGCGGCCTGTTTATTGGGACATTCCGCGGGGAATGGTTTAGAAAAGATTTGACCTATGATGAACAATTACAATTTGACAAAGGAAAGATGGTTATTAGAGATAAAATTAAGGAGGGTAAAAAAGATTATGCGGCATATCATTGTGATAATGTTGTTAGCAATCTCCTCAGCCCCTTTAATGTTAGTCTAAAATTAGATCACGTCAAAAACTTTGTTCAGTCAGTATGGCTCGCTAGTAAATAGTGAAAAAAAACCTTCTTAAATTAATTGACCGTTTGGTTGGAAGTTTTCTCATTACTTGTCTGCCTTCAGTGGCTGTGCAGACATTCTCTCGTCATGGTCATTTCCTCATCATTCGCCCCGGTGGTATCGGCGATGCAGTACTTCTCCTGCCGATGCTTAAGCAGTTAGCTGACCTGTATCCAAATGCCGTAATTGAAGTGCTGGCTGAGAAAAGAAATGCGGAGGTGTTTCGGTGGTCGCCCGTGGTAACTGCTGTCTGGTGCTATGATAAACCTGCAGAATTTTTAAAACTGTTTACTCGTAAGTTTGACCTGATCATTGATACCGAACAGTGGTATCGGCTTTCTGCTGTGGTTGCCCGACTTCTTGCTCCTTCCCGTCTGATCGGTTTTGGCGCCAATGAACGTTCACGTCTGTTAACCGACCCTTGTCCTTACACATTTAATGAATATGAAGCAATCGTATTTGGAGAACTGCTGGCTCCGATAGCCGGTAGTGGTTTTTCTGTTTTAGTAGAAGCATCAAGATTTATGAACTTACCGATACCGGATTCCGGCATTAGTCAACCGTATGTGGTTATTTCCCCTGGAACCAGTATTGCCGCCAAACAGTGGTCGGTAGAGCGGTTTTCCGAGGTGGCTAGTTATTGTGAAAGATGTGGTTTTGATGTTGTTGTGCTGGGCGGCAAGGGTGATGAAGGTGTGGGGCAGAGTGTATCGTGTGCTTTAAGCCGTTGTCATAATCTTGTCGGAAGAACAAGCCTCACAGAGTCTGCTAGCATTGTTTCCGGCGCACGTTTGATGATCAGCGGCGATTCTGGTTTACTGCATGTTGCTCAATTGCAAGGGGTGCCAACGGTGGCTTTGTTTGGGCCTTCGGATCCTGAAAAATGGTCTCGAAAGGGTGATCGGCATAGTATTGTGAGTGCTGGTATTGACTGCGCTCCCTGTTCACGTTTTGGCACTATTCCAAAATGCCCTCATGGCTTCCGATGTATGCAGAATATAACGGTTGAAATGGTTGTTGAAGCTGTTAAGGAACTGCGTTTCTGTGAATCGGCGTCATGATTCAAATTAGTAATTAGCTTTTGTCGGTCGTCCATGTTTTTGATATGATTCACCCGCGAAATAGCTCTAGTTGAACCTCGTCGGAAAAATCTGGAAGATTTTTTTCTTTCATTGGTGCATGGGGTGTAAACTACTGAAGCAGCCCTGTCTGACGTAACGCCTCATACAGCACCACTGCTGCAGCGTTGGATAGGTTCAGGCTGCGGACCTGGCCCGGCATCGGGATAGTCAGGCAGCGGTCAGGGTTGGCAGCCAGCAGATCAGCAGGCAGACCGGCGGTTTCCTTGCCAAAGACCAGAAAATCGCCTGGCTGATAGATTCCCTGCTCGTAGCAGTTTCTGGCAACCTTGGTGCTCAGGTACCAGAAACGTCCATCCGGGTACTGTTGCTGTAACTGCACCAGGGTATCCCACCGCTTCAGATCCACTTTGTCCCAGTAATCAAGCCCGGCCCGTTTCAGATAACGATCATCAATTGAAAATCCCAGTTTTCCGACCAAATGCAAAGTTGCAGCAGTGGCTGCACAAAGGCGTGCTATGTTTCCGGTGTTAGGGGGTATTTCTGGTTCTATCAAGACAATATTCATATATTAGGGACACTCCCCTGTTTTTGATCGTGGTCTGCCTGGTTTCCTTGGTTTTAATGATTGCTGTAGTTGGTTCTCCAACATATCAATAAAACCTTCCGATCCTAATGGACGACCGGTTCTTGTGGCACTGCGGATAGCGTTGTCAGTCTCTTTATCCTCGTCGTGAAGAAACGCTGCATATCCGCTCTGCTCTTCCAAGGCAAGCCATGAGTTTGCAACAAGCAACGAATCACTTGTTCCGTTGATATGTGCTTTGGCGCTGGACCAGCAATATGCTTCTGCATACTTCGCCAAACCGGCCTTTATCGGGTTGCGCTCTATATAGCGAGCCACTGCCCAAAGGTACTGATTATTTTCAACAACGCAGGAGAAAAAACGGTTTTGCCAGATTCGGCCGGATTGGTTGAGTTTTCTGTTTAGATACTGGGTGTAGACCTGGTTGGTAAGCCCGATTCCTCGTGACAGGGATCTTTCTGTCTCAGGCACTGCTAGCAGATGGATGTGATTACTCATCAGGCAATAGGCCCAGATCTGTATCTTATGCCTTTGTGCATAGTTTGCCAGTAGACGTAGGTAAGTCTGCCGGTCTTCATCATCAAAAAACACCGTGGCCCGGTTGTTACCACGCTGGGTGATATGGTGAGGATATCCCAAAGCTATGACTCGTGCGATTCTGGGCATGTGGGGAATAATATGTGATAAGTAACCTGTGCACAATCAAAAATATGGGGAGTGTCCCTGGTTTGTCCTTTGCACTCAGGTGTGCCTCTTGGACTCCCAGTTCCAATACCAAATTGATTGTATGCTACTATTAATACATTTGCTCCCATTTAAGTTCCCCCATTAAAAAATTTAGTAGCTGCAAATATGTATCGACTCATCAAGCTGGTCTATTATTTTAATATATTTATCATTATTTTTATTAATGCTATTTTGTTTATTTATAATATAATTTTTATATTGACGATGTAATGACTTTCTTTTTATATAATATGAAGACGCTAAATATTTATTTTCAGCATGCTCATTAGTTATTTTACCCTTGTTATTTAACAACAACTGTATATCGTATTGCTTGCCAGAATAGCTAAAGTCTACATTTCTAATGTTTTTTTGTGAAAATTTAGGAAATGCTCCTGTCAATTTGGCTCTGTATTTTAGTGTTGTACTCTTTTCAACAATAGAAATTTCATTTAATAACACATTCATGCAAACAACTAGACCATATGAACGACTAAAATCATCGCTATTATGCTCAATAATCCAATTATTATAAACATAATTAGCCCATTTTTCTTGGGACATTGCCATTAATGGTGCAAGTGTCTTCTGCCACTCTTTATCCCCGTCAGGGTCATCACTAGCTATATATCCTTGGCCGTTAAACCGTAATTGTACATATCTGTTACCTGTCCTAATTGCCTGCTCAATTTTATTGCGTTCAGCAGGTGTGACTTTTTGGAGCTTTTGCTTAACCTCTGGCGACATCACAATAGTCACATATTGATCTGCGGCATAAAGCTGCTCAGCCAAAGAAAATGAAATAAAAGCTATGGCAATAATTGCCCCGTATAGTAGCCGTAATGTGTGCGAGATCACTGTCAGGCTTGCCTTTCTAGCATTCTCATTACTCATGCTGCTCTCCTTATCTCAGTCATGGGGACAGCTCGCGGGGGCAGGCTTGCCTTTCTGTTATTATCGTCACTCATCTCGCTCTCCTTGCTTCAACCAGGTAATTATCAGTAAAACCATCCTGCAGGTCGTTGGCATCTATTCTTGCAGGATGGTTTCAGACTATTTTCTAACGCTCTGTCCTTCATTGTTATTCTCTAAATCATTCCTCACCCAATAAACCCTTATCCCTGCAGGAATAGGGGCACTTGAGCTCATGGCGACACCGCTGCCGGTGTTCCAGACGTCAACCTTGCCGCCTTCGTTGTCTATGCCGTGGTCTTCATTACTCTTACTTCCCTGCTGGCCTAGCTTTTGACTGACTGCTGGATATTGATCTGCAGCAAAGGTGAACAGCAGGGAGTTGAGCATTTTGTCACGGCTAAAGAACAGGTCAACCTCGCTGGCCGGTATGCCCCAGACCTTGGTTATAAATACCTGACAAATGAATACATCTTCTTTTGCAACTCCTGGATACTCTCGGCATTTAACTTCAAAACCATCCTTGTTCATCATTGTGGCCAACTCATCTTGTGTCTGGCCTTTATGGAAGCTACTCAGGTCATAGGACCATTTCCTGGTCTGTATTAGATCGGCATAGAGTTCTTTTACAGGCAGTTTATAGGCGAGTATGGCAATCAGTATAGCCACCAACGTCAGCAGGATATGTACTGGCCGGACGCCCAAGGTCTGCTCTTTCTCTGTTGCTGAAGCCGTCGGTTGTCGAACCTGATCTGCTGCATCAGGCGTCCGGTACTTGGAAAATATCAGCCCGCAGGCTTTGCAGGCATCGCCCAGTTGCTGCACAGCATCACATTTAGGGCAGCGAACCAGTTCCGGTTCGGTATTGGTCATCTGATTACTCATCCTTTGTCTTCCTCCTGTTCCACCAAACCCATCATCTGCGGTTGCTGATTCTGCATCCTCAACTAGAATGCTGTACACCTTGTATGAAAGGTAGACGGTAATCCGATGAGATGATGCTTGAAGATAGGGGAGGGGGATGTAGTGACAATAGACATGGGAGATCAGTCTAACAGAAAAAAGGTGGGTGTCAAAAGACGGCAAAAAGTAAATTATTTAAATACTGTCCAAAAGCTTATGGCTAGTCTGAATAGATGGATTGGGACAATGTATACCTCAAGACAGTTTCAGTCCGCTTGCATTTTTTGCTGGTCAGGTCTAGGATGCAAAAACTTGAATACAACAAACACGGGGACTATGACCATGAAAATTATTGTTACTGATGAAGTTGCTGATCAAGGGCTTGCGCTGCTGAAGCAGGACCCGCGGATTGAAATGGATGTCCGCTTGGGGTTGAAAAAGGAAGAACTGCTGGCCTTGATTGGTGATTATGAGGTGATCATTACCCGTAGCGGTACTACGGTTGATAAAGACCTGCTGGATGCGGCCAAGAATCTGAAGATGGTTGCCCGGGCTGGCGTTGGCATTGATAACGTTGATGTGGAGTATGCCAGCTCAAAAGGGGTGATTGTAGTAAATGCCCCCTTTGGCAATACCAACAGTGCTGCCGAGCATACCATGGCGCTGCTGATGGCTGCCTGTCGTAACGTGACCGTGGCCAACGCCTCGTTGAAGGCGGGTGAGTGGAAACGCGCTCCTTTTACCGGGGTGGAGCTGAAAGGCAAGACTGCCGGTGTGATCGGTCTGGGCAAGGTTGGTGGCCGCGTGGCAACTCGCTTGAAGGCCTTTGAGTGCGACGTACTGGCCTGTGACCCCTACATTGCGGTCAAGCGGGCCCATGACCTGGGGGTTAAGCTGGTTTCCCATGATGAGATTTACAAGAATTGCGATATCATCACCGTCCATACCCCGCTGACTGACGAGACCAAGGGGATGATCGGTAGCCGTGAACTGGCCATGATGAAGGATGGCGTAATTGTAATGAACGTGGCCCGTGGCGGGATTATTGATGAACCTGCTCTGCTGGATGCCATGAACAGCGGCAAGATTGCCATTGCCGGCGTGGATGTCTGGAGCGAAGAGCCGCCAAGAACCGACGTCCTCAAAGGGCTGATCGCTCATCCTAGAGTCACGGTGACTCCTCACCTGGGTGCTAACACTCACGAAGCCCAGATCAATGTGGCTGTGGATGTATCAAAAGAGATCCTGAACTATCTGGATGAAAAACCGCTGGAAAATGCGGTTAATATTCCCCGTTTTGATATGGCCTTGATGGATCAGATGCGGCCATTCCTGAATCTGGTCAACGTGATGGCTGATTTTGGTATCCAGCTGCTGGATGGGCATCCTGAAAAGATCACCTTCAGCTATGCCGGTGCCATTGCCCATTATGACTGTTCACCGCTGACGGTGTGTGGTCTGGCAGCCCTGCTGGGACGGGTGGTTGAGCAGGATGTCAACATGGTCAACGCCTCCCTGATCGCTGAGCAGATGGGGATTGTGGTGGAAGAGACCAAGACTACCTCGGCTGACGCCTTTTCCAACCTGATCACCCTGATTGCTGAAGGTGATGGCAAGCGTCGCACCATTGCCGGTGCGCTCTTTGAAGGGGCACCACGGATTGTCCGGTTGCGTGATTATGCCATGGACTTTACTCCGGAAGAGCATATGCTGCTGCTGCACTATGCTGATCGTCCTGGCATGATCGGCAAGATCGGCACCATCATGGGTAAGCATGAGATCAATATCGGCTCCATGAACCTGGGCCGTAGCGAAAAGAAAGGTGAGGCAATGGTTATCCTTTCAGTTGATTCTGCTGTTCCGCAAGCGGTGATTGAGGAGATTAAGCAGGCAACTGAGGCCACCTTTATCAGGGCGATTCATATGGCCTCAGTCAAAACTTCTCCTTGACCCTCTGTGGGTGGGGGTGGTAGAGTAGCTCACTTCTTTTCATATCTGCCTTTTAATCTAACCCCGTGAGGTTAACAAAGGTGCAACAGTTTCAGCCACATATTCAAGAGGGTCTTTCCGCGCACGGGCGGAGAGACCCTTTTCTATTTCTGAAGGGAGTGGATTATGGCAACTGATTCAACCCAGACGGTTATTCTTGACAACAGCGGTATCCGGCGGGCACTGACCCGTATTTCCCATGAAATTCTTGAGAAAAACAAGGGGCTGGCCGATGTTGTGCTGGTTGGTATTCAATCTGGCGGTGCCTATATTGCCAGGGAAATCTCTCTCTGTATGGAGATTATTGAAGGGGAGCGGGTACCGGTCGGTTCAATTGACATTACGCTCTACCGTGATGACTTCAAGCAGCAGGCACCTCATAAATCAGTTGGCAAGACTGATATCTCCTTTTCACTGGAGGGGAAGCGGGTGGTGCTGGTGGACGATGTACTGTTTACCGGTCGCACCATCCGGGCTGCCCTAGATGCCTTGATGGATCATGGTCGTCCCTGTTGCATTCAGCTGGCAGTGTTGATTGACCGTGGCCATCGCGAACTGCCGATCCGGGCTGATTTTGTCGGGCGGAATGTACCTACCAGTCTGAAGGAAAATGTAGCCGTTAGCTTTGATGATACACAGCAGCCGGTTGAAGTGGTTCTTGAAAAATAACAGGGGAGGGGCCATGGAATTCAAGCATAAGGATATTATTGCACTGCGTGACCTGAGCAAGGAAGAGATTGAACTGTTGATCTCCACTGCTGAAAACATGCGTGAGGTGAACAGCCGCGACATCAAGAAGGTGCCTACCCTGCGGGGCAAGACCATCATCAACCTGTTCTATGAATCATCCACCCGCACCCGTACCTCGTTTGAGATCGCCGGCAAGCGGCTTTCTGCGGATACGGTCAATATCGCCCCTTCCAACAGCTCAGCCACCAAGGGCGAGACCCTGGCTGACACAGCCCTGAACCTGCTGGCCATGAAACCGGATATCATTGTCATGCGCCATGCGGTATCCGGTTCCCACTATTTTTTGTCTAAAAAGGTCGGCTGCTCCATCATCAATGCCGGTGACGGTGCCCACGAACACCCTTCCCAAGGGCTGTTGGACATGCTGACCATCAAGGATAAGTTTGGCAGGCTGGATGGTCTTAAGGTGGCAATGGTGGGTGATATCACCCACAGTCGGGTTGCCCGCTCTGACATCCAGGGACTGACCAAGATGGGGTCATCCATCTATCTGGCTGGTCCGCCTACCATGATGCCGCCAGGAGTCGAGCAGCTGGGTAATGTCACAGTTTGTAGCACCATGAAAGAGGCGATTCAGGACGCAGACGTGGTGATTATGCTGCGGATTCAACAGGAACGCCAGGGCAAGACACTGATGCCCAATACCCGCGAATACTCCCGCTATTTTGGCCTGAATCCTGAGAACCTGAAGCTGGCCAAACCGGATGCCGTGGTCATGCACCCTGGCCCGATCAACCGCGGGGTGGAGATGTCCTCCTATGTGGTGGATGGCAGTCAGTCCCATGTGCTGAAGCAGGTGGAGAACGGCGTGGCAGTGCGGATGGCGATGTTGTATCACGTCTGCGGCGGCGGCAATGTTGAGTAAAAGGCAATAGCACACGGATGACGCGGATTTGGCTGATTTTCGCAGATCAAATTCAAATCTAGATGGTTTTAAACCTTCAAAAAAATCCGTGTTAATCCGCTTAATCCGCGTTATCCGCGGTCCATTATCATGGCTTTTATACAAACTTACTCTTATGAGGTGATTTATATGAACCTTTTGATCAAAGGCGGCAGAGTGATTGATCCCAGCCAGGGGATTGATGATACCCTTGATGTTGTGGTGGAAAACGGCCTGGTTAAAGAGATTGGCAAAGGGCTGGCTGCTCCGGCTGGTGCAGAGACCATTGATGCCACCGGTAAGTATGTGGTGCCTGGCCTGATTGATATGCATGTGCATCTGCGCGATCCAGGTCTGGAGTATAAAGAGGATATTATTTCCGGTACCAGGGCGGCGGTAGCTGGCGGTTTTACCTCTGTCTGTTGCATGCCTAACACCAAACCTGCCATTGATAACAAGGCAATCGCCTCGTATATCATCAACAAGGCCAAGACTGACGGTTTTTGCAATGTCTTCCCGGTTGGAACCATCACCCAGGGGATGCACGGTGACCGGCTGTCTGAGATGGGCGAGCTGAAAGAGTCCGGCTGTGTGGCAGTGTCTGATGATGGCAAGCCGGTCAAAAACAGCGAACTGATGCGGCGCGCCCTGCAGTATGCTGCCGGGATCGGCATTATGGTTATCTCCCATGCAGAGGAACTGGAGCTGGTGGGTGAAGGGGTAATGAACGAGGGCTTTACCTCAACCGAATTGGGCCTGAAGGGAATTCCCCGGGTGGCCGAGGATATTGCCACTGCCCGTGAGATCATGCTGGCTGAATATGTTGGTGCACCGATCCATATTGCCCATGTCTCCACCAAAGGTTCAGTGCGGATTATCCGGGAGGCAAAGGCCCGTGGTGTCAAGGTGACCTGCGAGACCGCCCCCCACTATTTTACCCTGACCGATGATGCGGTGCGAGGCTATAACACCAATGCCAAGATGAACCCGCCCCTGCGTGAGTCTGATGACGTGGCAGCGATCAAGGCTGGCCTGAAGGACGGCACCATTGACTGCATTGCAACTGACCATGCCCCCCATCATCTGGATGAAAAGGATGTTGAGTTTAACGAGGCCATGAACGGTATTGTGGGTCTGGAAACCTCATTACCGCTTTCCCTTAAACTGGTGAATGAAGGGTTGCTGACCCTTTCGCAGTTGATTGAAAAGATGAGTTGCAAGCCTTCAGAATTATTGGGACTCGGTCGTGGGACGCTTAAGGCGGGCAGTGTGGCTGATATCAGCGTGATTGATCCTCAAAAACAGTGGGCGGTGACTGAAGCAACTCTGGCCAGCAAGTCCAAGAATTCACCCTGGCTGGGGGAAACCATGACCGGTGCAGCAGCATGTACCGTTGTTGGTGGTAAGGTTGTATTTTCCGGTAGATAATCAAGAATTCAGGAGTACTAACGCATGAAAGCAATCCTTGCGCTTGCTGATGGGCGCATCTTTGAAGGCAAATCATTTGGAGCCGGTGGTGAAGTGACTGGTGAGGTGGTGTTCAACACCGCCATGACCGGTTACCAGGAGGTGTTGACCGATCCTTCCTACAAGGGGCAGATGGTCACCATGACCTACACCCAGATCGGCAACACCGGCATTAACCCTGAGGATATTGAGAGCCGTGGCCTGTTCCTGTCTGGTTTTATTGTGCGGGAATATCTGGATTTCCCTTCCAACTTCCGTTCCACCATGACACTGGATGCCTATCTGAAGGAGAACGGTGTGGTTGGTATCCATGGTCTGGATACCCGTGCTCTGACCCGCCACCTGCGGGACAAGGGAGCGCAGAACGGCATCATTTCCACCGTGGATTTTGACCATGCCTCACTGGTGGCCAAGGCCAAAGCACTCCACAGTATGGCTGGCCTTGATCTGGCCTCAGGTGTCTCCTGTGACAAGCCGTACCACTGGACTGAAGGGGCCTGGAAGCTGGGAGAGGGCTATCCCCAGATTGATCCTGCTACCTTGAAATATAAGGTGGTAGCTTATGACTTTGGCATTAAGTACAACATCCTGCGCTGTCTGGTGGATGCCGGCTGTGATGTCACGGTCGTGCCTGCTACCTTCCCGGCCGAAGAGGCGCTGGCCATGAATCCTGATGGTATCTTTTTGAGTAATGG
>JAJTBI010000099.1 GCA_021286935.1 Geobacteraceae bacterium | reverse complement strand
AGGGGATATGCAGGTAAAGTCTAGAAAACACTGGATGTTATTGATTAACTGGTTGCAAGTGGCTGGTTGAAGAGCTAAGATGCTGAAAATTTTTGATGTTGAGGACAGATGTCATGAAATATTGTCTGCTGCTGGTGGTGTCCATACTGTTGTCCGGGGTTGCCTGGGCTGATATGCCGGGTGAGAAGCTATTTCATCGCAAATGTACCATGTGTCACGTGGTCAGGGGCCGGGGCGGTGCCATCGGTCCTGATCTGAGCAAGGTGGCGTCGCGGATGTCGGAAGCCCAACTGCAGGCCAAGATTGCCTATCCCAAGAAGTCCCACCCCGGTACATCAATGCCTTCTTTTGCCACCCTTGAGGCAGGTGAGATGCAAGTGTTGATGACCTACCTGAAGACCTTGAAATAATCTATCCTGTGACAGCTGCTGAGCGTGGTTACTCCCGCTCGCAGCCTATCTCTGCCACCTCAATCTGTCTGGCGTTACTGGACAGCTTGAGCGTCAATTTCTCTGCCAGGTCGCGCTTGGCACGCCCCTGCACCAGTTTTTCTTCGCCACGAAACAGCACCCGTCCGTTAAAGCGGATTGCCTGGCTTTCATTCCCTGCAGCAACATAGCTGTAGCGTACATCACAGTAGTAGCGAACCGGGCCGTTCAGGCTGTCTGCACCGCGCAAGCGCATGATGCCGTTCAGGATACATTCATTTTGCTCGAGTCCGTCTTTGCCACAGGTGAGAGTTGGCATGGCAACCTGGATGCTGACCGGCTCTATGGCCAGCGCAGGTGCTGCGGCTAATGTCAGTAAAACGGCTAAAAAGGTTGTTATCTGGGCGGTCCGTATAGTCATAACGATTCCTTGGGTATACTTTGAGAATATGACCAGTTCTTTGGTGCGATGTCAGGCAATTCCCCGACTCCAGAGGCTGCTTTCCAATAGAAGTGCCTCGAGTTCATTGATTTTGGCTTCATCAATCTCCAGCAGTTCTGCTTCGGGAGTTGCTTGCAGGTCAAGGTCCGGTCTTTTCTTTAGCCCTAATCCTGTTTTATGGCAGGCCTGATTAACAAATTTAACAATCGCCAGCATTTTGTTGACCGGGTCCAGTTCTTGAAGATGGTGGTCCTTGATGACCTCACAATACATGGGCGGGAAATTCCAGTGCTGCATCAGACGCTTTCCCTGCTCAACATGCATAGTATCAAAAATTTGTATAATCTGATCGTCATTAAGCATTTTCGGAATGGCCCCGGTCTTGACAAGCTGTTCAATTGACTTGAGCAGGTACAGTTTACCGACATCGTGCAACAGAGCGGCCAGGTATGTTTCATCCGCTATACCCTGCAGGCCGCAGTTGTGCGCTAGCCAACGCGCACCGAGGGCTGAACCGTGGCTGTGCAACCACAGTTCATCCATGTACAAAGCAAATGCCGGGTCGTCAGAGGCGTGAGAGGACGCCTGGGAAGCGGCAATTGCAATATTTATAACCTGTTGAGCTCCGAGGCGCATAGTTGCTTCTTTGATTGTAGCTACCTTGGTGCGCCCCATATAGATGGGAGAGTTGGCCATCTTGAGCATTTGACTAGCCAACGCCTGATCTTCATTGGCAACTTTTGAAATTTCATCAACGACAAAATCTTTGTCTGACAGCATACGTTGTAATTTTAACGCTACCGGATGAAAGATAGGCAGTTCAATAGGTTGCGAGATCAATAGGTCTGTGATCGATTCAGGCAGTGAGATCTGATGCATACATCCCTCCTGAAGGTAATGGTACCTGTATATCTGTAACTATTTTAATCTTCTTTCCTTGATTGTCAAATTCTCGAGAGAGTTTGAATACAGGGGCGTGGGAACGTAAAACAGAAAATTCTTAATTATATGTAAAGCAAACTATCGCTAATCTGTTAACGCCCTCTGACCGGCCAGCCGGTTTCAAAGCCTGCCGGGAAGAAGTTTTCTTTGGTACGGTTGTAGTAGCCAAACTGGAGCTTGGGAAATTCTCGCTTTAACTCCTGCAATAAGCGGTACATGCCGATGCCTCGCTGACGGACCCCCATGGCCTGATTATAGAAGTCAGGATCTATGGAGAGGTTACGCATCTGGATCATATCGACCCCGGTATCGGCCACAAACTGTTTCAACGCCGTTACCTCTTCCGGGGCATCACTGACACCGGGCGAGATCAGGTAGTTGATCATGGTAAAACGTCCCGCCTGCTTGGCGATCTTGAGCGAGCGGATGACGTTGCTGAAATGGTACCCTTTGGGCCGGTAGTAGGCGTTGTAGCGTTCTTCCAGTACCGAGTTGAGCGAGAAGCGGAAGGAGTCCATACCGGCATAGCATAACTCCTGAATCCGTTCCGGTAGCGACCCGTTGGAGTTGAAGTTGACGGTTCCCCGCGATGTGGCGGCCTTCAGGCGCCGGGTAGCCTCGGCAATGGTGGGTGCCTGCATGATCGGGTCCCCTTCGCAGCCCTGACCATAGGAGACAATTGCCTGATCAGCGGTTTCAAGGTGGGGCAGGGCCAGTTCTACGATCTCTTCCGGGGTGGGGACAAAGCTGATCCGGTCGTGGTTGGATGGACAGCATTCCGATGCCTGCAATGAGATACATCCCAGACAGGCGGAGTTACAGACCGGCGAGGTGGGCAGCGGCGCTTCCCAGCGTTTGAAAAAGAGGTTCTTGGCCGCAAAACAGTGATAATCAATGGCACAGCGCGCCAACTGCTCCAGCAGGCGGTTGTGTGGATTTTCGGCCAGACGTTGGCGCACCAGCGGGTCCAGCAACCGGTCATCGTAGTTTTCCGGGTTCCAGTTCTGATTGCTGTCTACTTTGGTGGCTGCCACCACAAAACAGTCCCGGTCTTCATCCCAGCCAACAGCGGTGTAGGACCAGAGCGGCAGATGTACCCGTTTTGTTGCGTAGTGGCAGGCAGGCAGTAAGGTCCGGGCATAGCCGGGGGCCATAAAGGCTGAGACCGCCTGCAGTTTGCCCCTGATGCCCGGCGCCTTTTCCACGGTAGAGAACCGTTTGGCGCGGCCATCCCAGGCAATGGGCGGGGTGTCCGGAATGGTAAAGAGACGGCTGCCTTCCGGTAGCGGAATCAGTTCGATCTGTTCCGGCAACACCGCTTCAGGACCACTCATGCCGGCCATGGTCAGGTAGGGATGGTCGTAGATCTGTCCTTGTGCATCAGCGTAGACCAGCTTGGGAAGTTGGCGCCTCATGGTGTCGGTGCCCTGTAGCCGGTTGCGCCACCGGTACCGAAGCCAAACAGACCGGCCAGGTTGAAGTTAACGGTCCAGGTGCGGTTGTTAGGGCGCTCCTGATAGCCGACAATCACGCTCCAGCATTGATGACGGTATTCTACGGAATAGTTGTTTTCCAGAATATCCTTTTTCTCAAATGAGTAGCGAGTGGTGGCACCAAGGTAGAACGGGTTGGTCAGGGCAAGGGTTATACCCGCCTCCAGGTAGTCTACCTGTTTGTCAACCATCCGGTAGCTGAGTCGGGCGGTGTTGCCACGCTGGTCATTCAGCTCGGCGCCGCTGGCAGTGCTGGAGATGCGGTGATCGTAGTGACTGTAGTGGACATCAGCGAGCAGCCGGAGGTTGCGATGTGCCCAGGTTTCGCTCTCCAGAATCAGATCACTCCAGCGCCTTGAATCATCCAGCAGGGTCAGCAGGTTGGGGCGGGTGCCACTCAGGTTGTAGGACTGCAGCAGACGAATGGTTTGCAGGTCGCGATATTCGGCAGCTCCCTGTCCCTGCTTGGCTATCCTACCTCCCAGGTGGCTGGCAAGGGAGAGGGTAACTGTCTCCTGGGCATTGACGCGATCAAGCTGGTCAAAGACCGGAACCGTACTCTGATCCTTTTCACCAACATAGAGGTAAGAAAGTTTGGGAACCAATTCATGACGCAGTCGTTGCAGGTCAAGGAAGGACGCGTCATAGATCCGGCTGAAGGAGCTGCTGAGCTCTGCTCCCGCCTTGGGTATGGCCACCAGTTGGTCATCCTTGATGCCGGGGTCCGGCTTATTGGTGTTGTAACCCCGCAGTTGTAGACTGCCAAACAGGGACAGGTTAAGGCGTCCGTTAAAAAAACTGTTAACCGAGGTCAGACGCGGCTCCATCACCCCCCGCTGTCCATCCGCCCCCTTTTCACGGTAGTAGTTGGTGGCCAGCAGGTCAAGATCGAAATAGAGGTTGGGAATGAACGGGAGTTTTTCCCGAACACCGTACAGCGACAGTTCTGGCGCCCGTTGCAGCGTGGTGGTGTTGCTGCCGGAATAGAAGTCCTGGGTGTAGATGGTCTGGGCGCTGGTCAGCCAGTGATCCCAGAATTTGGTCAATACGATGCGAGAATCATAGTATTGGCGGTTATATTCGCCACTTTTTTCGCCGTAGTCACTCAGGTAGGTCCGGTCGCTGGTCAGGTTCAGGCTGGTAATCAGGTTGAAGCTGTCTGAAAACTGTTCTTTGTGGAACTGCACCAGTTGGCCACGTTCCTTTTTCTCGTTGTTATCATAAATGAGGTAGCCACCCAGAGACCCTTCTCTGGTACGGTTGCGCAGGTAACGGTAGGCAACCCCCAGACCGATTCCCCGTTTTGTCTGGATATCCAGGTCAATGGTGGCTTCCTGGGAGGGGGAGATGGCCCAGTAAAAGGGGATATCAACGAACTCTCCCCGTTTTGTTGATCTGCCGAACTTGGGAAACAGAAGGCCTGACTGGCGTTCACGTTTGACCGGCAGAATGATGTAGGGGAAGTAGAAAACCGGGACATCTTTAACATAGAAAATGACATTTTTGCCGGTGGCAAATTCCTCCAGCTTGACGTCCAGGTCCGATGCGCCAAATTTCCAACTGGGAACAGCCGCATCGCAGGTAGTCAGCCCCCCGTTGCGCAGGGCATAGGAATCTTCCCCCAGGCGGGCCAACGGTTTACCGTTTGCACGGAAGTTGCCCTGGGTCATGAAGATCTGGCCATTCTCCATTTCGGCCCGGCCGGTCTCCGTATCCATGGTCAGGTGATCTCCCCAGAGAACATCACCGGCCTTGACCAGATAGACATTGCCTTTGGCCACCAGGGTCTGATTGGTGCGGTTGAAGGTGGCCTCGTCAGCGGTCATGGTCATGTCCTGCCAGGTCATTTCAACCTTGCCGTTGGCCTTGATCAGGTCAGTGGCAGCGTCATGGGTCATGACGTCGGCGCGGATGGTCATACCGGGTGCGCCGGTGGTCTGCTCGGCAGCCTGCAGCAGGGTCGGCAGCAGCAGGAAGAGAATGAAGATGTACGTGCGTAGTTTCAAGATATCGCCTTGAGTTGAAGTTTGAGTTATCCCCGCACCGCTTCGCAGGGGATACCGGCAAGCAGCGCCTTCAGTTCGCCCACTAGAAAGAGTGATCCTGCTGCTATAATCAGATCTCCGGGGTTGGCAGCTGCCTGTGCAGCTTTCAGCCCTGCTGCAACCGAGTCAGCTGCTGTGGCTGGGCGCCCTGCTCTCCTGCAGCTGTTCGCAAGAGAGACTGCGGGAATGGCGCGCTCCTGTGACGGGCTGACCGTAATAACCTGCTGAACCTGTTGCAGCAGTGGCTGGAGCACGCCATGCAGGTCTTTGTCTTCCATCATCCCCAACAACAGGATTTTACGCCGGGTAGCATATGTCTCCAATGCGTCTGCCAATGCCAAGGCACCGGCGGGGTTGTGGGCCCCGTCCAATAACAGTTCAATCCCGTCAGATAGTCTGATCACTTCCATTCGACCGGGCCAGCGTGCTGATTTCAGACCGTTCTGTAGGGCCTGGGACGAAACAGGAAACCCCAAAGAGGACAGCTGTTCAGCAGTTGCCAGAGCCAGGGCGGCATTACCAGTCTGGTAGCTGCCGTTCAGGCTGAGGAAAAGTCCGTGTGTGGTAGCTGTTGATCCTTGGAAGGTCAAACTTCCCTCAACATCGTTACGCCGGATGGTAAAGTCCCGCCCCGCCAGAATCAGGCGGTTGCCGTATGTCCGGCAGTAGTCCTCAAGTACCTCAAGAACCTCCGGTGCCTGCATAGCAGAGATAATCGGGGTTCCCGGCGCTGCAATCCCGACTTTTTCTGTTGCAATGGCTTGAAGATCAGTACCCAGCCACTGACAGTGGTCCAGGGCGATCGGGGTAATGACGGTACACAGCCCGGGTACTGCAGCCGTGGCATCACTGCGTCCTCCCATGCCGGCTTCCAGTATGGCTAGCTGAATCTTGTTGTGTGCGAACCAGCGACAGGCCAGGGTGGTGGTTAATTCAAAAAAAGTAGCATCCGGGGTGGCCTGATCAAGCAGTTCCTGAATGAGCTTCCCCAGCTGTTCTGAAGAAATATCAGCGCCATTAATGCGGAACCGCTCCGTGTAGCTGACCAGGTGGGGAGAGGTAAACAGGCCGGTGTCATAACCGGCCTGCTCAAGGATGGCTGCCAAAAATGCTGCTGTGGAACCTTTGCCGTTGGTGCCGACAATATGTACCGCTGCAAAGAAACGTTCCGGGTGCCCGTATTGTTCAAGCAGGGTGATGATCCGCTCAAGGCCGGGCTTGATGTTGAATCGTCGCCGACCAAAAAGTCGGGAAAGCTGCTGTGAAGCAGGCACGCCTACTGCTTGGTGAGCATGGCCAGGATCTGGCCCAGAGTGCTGCGCATCTCAAGCCGTGAGACGATCATGTCCACCATGCCATGATCAAGCAGGTACTCAGACCGCTGAAATCCGGCAGGTAGTTTCTGGCGAATGGTCTGTTCAATTACCCGCGGTCCGGCAAAGCCGATCAGGGCTTTGGGCTCGGCAATATTCAGGTCACCCAACATGGCAAAGCTGGCGGTAACGCCGCCGGTGGTGGGGTCGGTCAGGATCGAGATAAAGGGCAGGCCGGCTGCCTTCAGTTTAGCCAGGGCGGCAGAGGTCTTGGCCATCTGCATCAGCGACAGAATAGACTCCTGCATCCGTGCGCCACCTGAGGCGGAGATGACGATGACCGGTTGTTTTTTCTCAAGGCCCCGTTCAATGGAGCGGGTGATCTTCTCACCCACCACGCTGCCCATACTACCGCCCATAAAGGCAAAATCGAAGATGGCAACCTGGGTTGCGATCCCTTCAATGCCTCCCTCAACGCAAATGACTGCATCGCGGGAGCCGCCTTTGGCAACGGTGGTGTTGATCCGTTCCTGATAGCTTTTGGTGTCTTTGAAATCAAGGAAGTCAACCGAGGTCAGCTCTGCATCAAATTCCTGCCAGCTCCCGTTATCAAACAGGGCTTGCAGGCGTTTGCGCGGGGCGATTCTGAAGTGGTGGCCGCACTTGGGGCAGACCTGCAGATTGTCCTCAATCTCTTTGGTCAGCAGAGACTCACTGCAACCGGGGCATTTGGTCCAGAGTCCTTCCGGCACCTTGACATGCTTGGTGCTGCTCTTTTCAATTCCTGTCTTGTCGCGTTTAAACCAGCTCATGAATATATCCTCTCAAAGGGGAAGTGCTATGGTGCAATGGCATTTTTCAGTGATCTGATCAGCCTGGTAACCTCTGTCTGTAACTGTTCTCCCTGGTGCTGCTCAAACAGTTTAACAATGGCGCTGCCGACAACCACGCCGTCAGCTGCTGTTGCTACCTGGGCAGCCTGTTCAGGGGTTGAGATGCCGAAACCGGCTACAACCGGGAGTTTAATGGTGTTCCGTACGGTTTTCAGTTCATCCTCAAGGCTGTTTGAGACTGATTGACGGGCGCCGGTAACGCCGGTAACGGTGACGTAGTAGAGAAAACCGCTGCCATAGCGGCTGATCTGCTTGATCCGGGTGTCATCGGAAGTCGGGGTAAGCAGGAAAATGATCTCAAGACCGGCGGCCTTTGCAGCGGGGAGCAGTTCGCCTGCCTCTTCCGGTGGCAGGTCTACCAGCAGCAGGCCGTCAATGCCTGCCTTGACGGCATCTTCCGCAAAACGTTGCCAGCCATAGGAATAGATCGGGTTGCTGTAGCCCATTAGTACGATTGGCGCGGAAACCTGGTCCCTGATCGCGCTGACCATTGCCATGACCGCTTCAAGGGTGACACCGCCTGCCAGTGCCCGTTCTGAGGCGCGCTGGATGGTCGGGCCATCAGCCATGGGGTCTGAAAACGGGATCCCCAGCTCAATAATGTCGGCACCGGCCTCTGCCATACGGGGCAGCAGGGTTGCGGTAGTGGCCAGATCAGGATCTCCGGCGGTGATAAAGGTAACCAAGGCTTTGGCGCCTTGCTTGTGCAATTGGCTAAAACGGCTGTGGATACGACTTTTCATATCTTGAATCCTGACATCTCTTTTTCAAGCTGATCAATCTGTTGCGAAAGTCCGGTAACGGCGCTATTCATCACCTGCGCCGCTTGAGAGGTGGTGGCGGATGACTGGCGGATATTACCCACCATTTTGTCAATGGAACGGCTATGCTGTGTTTGGGCACCGCAGGCCTCCCGAATCCGGTCAATCATGACAATGATATCTTCGGTGGCCTTGGCGATCAGGACACTGGTTTTGCTCTGCTCCCGGGTAGAACCGCGTACCTGGCCGGTCATCTCCCGCATCCGCTCAACGGCCACGGTAATCAGGTCACTGCCGCGGCTATGCTCACGGGCTGAGTTGGCCATCTGCTCCACCATCTCTTCGACCTGCTCCATGGCCACCCGGATACTCTGACTGCCCTTGGCCTGTTCTACGGTGGCGCGGGCAATGGCGTCAATCTGCAGACCTGCCTGCTGAACACCGGCAACAATTTTTTCAAGGGCCGCGCCGGAACGCTCCGACAGCTCTTCACCGGCTCCAATAGCCAGCTCGGCCATGTTAATCGCACTTACTGCGCGGCCGGTTTCTTCCTGTACCCCTTTGATTACCTCACCGATCTCGCGGGTGGAGGACGAGGTTCGCTCGGCCAGCTCCTTGATCTCATCGGCTACCACGGCAAAGCCCTTGCCATGCTCACCGGCCTGGGCTGCAATAATGGCGGCATTCAGGGCCAGCAGGTTGGTCTGTTCTGCCACTTCATCAATGACGGACAGGATGGCGCCGATGTCGTGGGCGCGCAGGGAAAGGTGCTCCACCACTTCTGCGGTAATCTGTGACGCCCGCCGGATCTCCTGCATACCGGCAATGGTCTCTTGAACAGATGTAAGGCCGTTGGCAGCATCGGTTTTGACCGTTTCAGAGATAATGGCGGTATCCATGGCGTTTTTTTCAACCTGGCGGATGGTGGCATCCATCTCGGCTACTGATGAGGCGGTAGTGGTTGAGGCATCCAGCAGGCTGACAATGTTGTTGCCGATACCTTTGATGGAGGTTGCCATTTCAATGACCGAGGAGCTGACTTCATCCACCGATTCTCCCAGCTTGTCTGTGTTCAGCGCCACTTCTTCAACACTGGCTGCCATCTGCAGGATGGATGAAGAGGTCTCGGTTGCCGAGCAGGAAAGCTGGTCAACCCCTTCTGATATCTCAAGAACCGAAGCATTAATCAGCTCTACGGTGCGTGAGGTCTCACTGACTGCCTCTTCCTGGATATGGGTTGCACCCACAACCTGGCGGGCAGCTGTCTCAATGTTGCGGTCAATTACCGTAAGTTCAGCGGTGGAGGCGTTCAGTCGCGTTACAATGTTGTGCAGATTCTCGGCCATGGTGTTCATGGCTGCGGCCAGATCACCTACTTCACCGCAGGCCTTGATGGTGAGCCGGTCCTCCAGTGAACCGCCAGCGACCTGTTTGGCAAATTCAACGCACCGCTTGATGGGGCGGGTAACCGACTCAGTAATATAGGTGGAAAGGATGGCTATCAGGGTAATCAGGATAACAATTACGGCAACGGTCGTAATTGTTTTGCTGCGGGTAATGGCGGTAATTTGCTTTTCGGTCTGGTAGACGTCCCGGCGCAGGTTGTCAACCATGAGGGCGATGGTGGAGCTGAAGGAGCTGAACCGTTGTTCCTGAATACCGCTCAGCAGGGCATTTGCGCGGACCATGTCGCCACGCTGCACCGACGGAATAATCTCCTCCAGCAAAGTCTTTTTATAATCATTCCAGATCGCTTCAGCCTTGATAATGGCTTCACGTTTCTGTTGCGACTCAATCAGCCCCTGTACGTCATCGTATTTGAAGTCAATGTCGTCGGTATGGTCTTTGATTTTAGCAAGCAGAGCCTGGGCATCATTGCGATCCCGCTCTGCCATAAAGGCCAGTACCTCGCCATTCAGCTGGTAGATATCTGACTTGAGTAACGCTATTTTTTCAAGGCCAGCTTTACGG
>JAJTBI010000098.1 GCA_021286935.1 Geobacteraceae bacterium | reverse complement strand
ATGGTCTCGGCAAACTGGTGCAGACAGGTTCTGGCCCGCTGCATGGCATCTGCAGCCAAACCGGTTTCACGACTAAAACCACCGCCCAGTCGAACGATAGTCCGATTAAGGGCCACCTGTTCAAACTGCCCATCATCAAACAGGTCAGCAATCAGGAGCCGTGCGGTGTTGGTTCCAAAATCAATGGCTGCAATACGACGAGACATGCTTACTCGCCGTCCAGGATACGCTCCTTCAATTCTTTACCCACCTTAAAGAACGGCAGTTTCTTTGGCTTCACTTCAATTGGCTCACCGGTTTTAGGATTCCGTCCGGTATAGGCACCGTACTCCTTAACGACAAAACTCCCCAGGCCGCGAATCTCAATCCGCTCACCAGCGGTCATCGCTTCACTCATGGAGTTAAAGATCATGTTGACCACCTCTTCAGCCCGCTTATGAGAGATCTCACGTTGAAGAGCAAAGGTTTCGATCAGTTCAGACTTGTTCATGGTACGCTCCTTGTTGTGCAGATTCGCTATAAAAACAGATTCATAGTGTTTAGTTTCGAGTTACCAGTGCTACGGTTTCAAGATGGCCGGTCTGGGGAAACATATCCAGCGGGGTTGCTTCCACCAGCCGATATTCACCAGCACCGCATAGCTGTTTTAGATCACGGGCCAGGGTCCCTGGATCACAGGAGACATAGACAATCCGCTCTGCCCCGAGATGTCTCAAATCACGGGCTATCTCAGCAGCTCCAGCTCTGGGTGGGTCCAGCAGCACCAGATCAAATCGGGTTCGCTTGCTGATCAGCTGACGAAGTTCTTTTGAGGCATCATTACATCTGAAAGTGCTATTGTTTACACTACGTTGACGGGCATTGTCAACTGCCGATGCAATTGACGGGGCGAACCCCTCAATTCCGAGAAGATCACACACTCGCCCTGACAATGGTAACGAAAGGTTGCCATTGCCACAGTACAGATCAAGCAAGCGCTGATTTGCAGCTGGTTGGGCATAACCACAGACCAGCCTGACCATCTGCTGATTCTGCTGGCGATTTACCTGTGAAAATCCGCCGACTTCATACCCAAGCTCCATCATAGCTGCTGTTTCGGTACTGCACGGCACCTGATAGGTGATATGTCCCGAGCCAAAGACCGGTTGCAAGGCTTCCTTTCTGCCGGTTTGCAAGAAAAGACCAGATAATCCCAAGCTGTCCTGATGCTGCAAACAGAGTTTTTTCAAACGTTGCGGATCAGAACCTATGTAATGAACAATAGCGACAATACCAGACAGGCCATCTTCCAGGCTAATCTGGGGAACGCGATTCAGATCCGGTAATGACTGTATCATCAGGCGCAATCGGGTTATGGCCGTATTGATTGCATTGGTACAGATCGGACAGCCATGGGGCAGGTCAATAACATAGCGGGAACCACGCCGAAAAAAGCCGACTGCCAGCCCACCTGAGGTTGCATGGAACTTGAATTGAGCCCGAGCCCGATAGCCATAGGGCTGTTCAGCAGCAACGGTTTCGGCAACGACAGGATCAACAAGCTTAGCTACTCTCTGCAATGTCTCAGACAGAAGCTGCTGTTTGGCAGCAGACTGCGCAGCATAGTCGATATGCTGCCAATCACAGCCTCCACACTGCCCAAAGGCAGGACAACGCGGCTCAACCCGTTGCGGTGATGGTTCACACAGATCTATCAATTCAGCTTCACTGTAGGATCGATGTTCCCTGGTCACCCGTACCTTTAGCCGGTCCCCTGGTGCAGAAAACGGTACAAAGCAGACCTTGCCGTCAATTCTGCCCACACCATTCCCCCCCAGGGCCAGCCGTTCAATGGTCAGTTCATGCAGACTCATACCAGACAGGGGATTCCTCGGTTACTCTTCTTAGAACGCTTTTGAAATTCGCTCTGAATAATACGTGCGGGAAACTGTTGATTACCGAGAAACGGCCACAGGTGGCGATCAAACCGTTCCAACAGTTCCTGACGCACAGCTGCCAGTTTATCACCATGTACCGCCATCTTTTCCAGGTGGCGCACAAAAGGAACTGCTGCACCCAAAAGCCGACGGGCATCCGCTTCAGTGGCCGGGTCAGGAAACTGCCCCATTTCAAGCGGAACCAGACAACTGACCTCGAGACAGACCTGCCAGTAGCCGCCGTAATAATGACGTGAGGCGTCAGACACCGTAACCTGCAGGCCGTTGGGTACTATGCTGTCACGCAGGAATGACTGCTCAGACATACCGTCCCTCTTCCAAGGCCTTGACCAGTTCCACCACCTTACGGGCCACCAGTTCTTCTATCCTGGCGCCTTTGTCCGCAGTGGCCTTGGATGGATCACCCCAGACACCGCCGGGCCAGTAACGGCGCTTGTCCCGCACCAGAATGCCGGTGGGAAAGGTTGGATATTCTTCAGGCGCAGTGCCTTGCACCAGGTGAGGATGGCTATGCATGATACGGGAGGTTTCGATCTCACCGGCATGGGCATCACCAGCGGTTTCGATGATCCCCCTGCCCTCATCTTTGGCCAGTTCATATTCAGTCACTACCGCTATCCGCAGTTCAGACAGTTCATCCAGCAACTCTTCGCCGGCATCCTGCAGGGCCATACGGTGCGCCCCCCCGGCATGGCCAGTCAGCACCACCACATTGCGCATACCTTGACGGTAGAAGGAACGCACCAGATCTTTGAGCAGACAACGCAAAGTAGTGGTAGAGATGGAGACCGTACCGGGATGGCAGTTAGTAGAACGGCAGTTACCATAGGGGATTGGCGGAGCCACAAAGAGTGGAGTCAGCTCAGCGGCCCGCTTACCCACCTGATAGGCCTGCATGGTATCGGTGGACAGTGGCAGATGGGGGCCATGCTCTTCCAGCGCTCCAAAGGGGATATAGACGGTTCTGCAACCAGCAGCCAGAGCTGCCTCCACCTGGGGCATGGTCATCTCTTCCAGCAGCATCAGGCCACCTCAAGAAAACGGTGCATCTGGGGCAGCACCCGCACGTCACACAGTATTTTTGCCGCAACAGCCTGGAAATGCAACAGACGCCCCGGGGGAACAGCAACCCGGCCATCCCGATCAGTAACCGGCTGGATAATAAAGGGGATTTCATCATCAAGCTCTGCAACCAGTTTACAGGCCTGCAGCAGCTCCTGTTCCGTGGTCAGCTCACCAACAATCACCTTGACAGAGACATCCCGCTCCATGGCTATCTCAAGGAATCGCTTGTGCTCCTGCCACAGCTCCGGGGTGGCAGCTGAGCTGGGCAGTTTGATATCCATACTGATCACATCCAGATGTTCAATCAAGCGGGGCAATGCTTCCGGCAGGGTACCATTGGTTTCCAGATGAATCGGCAGCAAAATGTTCAGCTCCGGCAGCCAACGGGACAACAGGTCAGCATGTAGCATCGGTTCGCCACCGGTAATGCTGATGGAATGGTGGGCCCCTGGCAACTGTTTACACCAGCGGGTAATAATTCCAATCAGAGTTTCCAGGCTAACCGGTTGGGCAAGCTCCTGAAACTGTCCGCTACCCGGTGCAGTTTCAATACTGCACACCGCTGGGGCTTCAATTTTGGTGTCACAAAAAGCACAGTCAAGGTTACAGCCGGGAAAACGGACAAAGATCTGGCGATAGCCCGCCAGCACGCCTTCGCCCTGCAACGACGAAAATATCTCTATCAGCGGAACCGCACTATTCATAGTATTCGGCGCAGGCATTGTCAGATTCCCAGACCCCGATCCGTTCCACTTTGATATTATTGTCATTCAAACGCTTGGACAGTTCCTGAAACAGATAGCGGGAAATGTTCTCGGAAGAAGGCGAGATATCCTGAAAAAAATGATGCTGGTTAACATACTTATGATCGAGCTCATCCAGCAGGGCATTGGTTTCACGCTTCAATACCTTGAAATCAATGGCCAGACCAGCCTGGTCCAGCTCCCTGGCAGTCACGGTTACTTCCACCTTCCAGTTATGGCCATGCAGATTTTCACAATCTCCCTGATAATTGATCAGGTTATGGGCAGCGGCAAAGCCGGTTTTAATGGTTAAACGGTACATACAGTTCCTTTCAATGTAAGGCCTTAAGCCATAATACGGGTTTCATTACCTGTAAAATATTCAACCCTGTTGCGGCCTGCCTCCTTGGCCTCATACATGGCTGAGTCTGCAGCACGGATCAGACTGGTACGGTCATGGGCATCATCAGGAAACGTTGCCGCACCAAAACTTGCAGTAATCTCGATACGTTCATTACTATCGGTGAGAAACGGGTGGGCACGAAAACGTTCCAGCAGATTGTTGGCAACCGCCAGTGCCCCCTGCTTGCCGGTGTTGGGTAGCACAATCACATACTCATCACCACCATAGCGAGCTGCCCGGTCAGAAGAGCGGATATGACGTTTTACCAGATGCCCCACTTCCGCGATCATCCGGCTGCCCACCAGGTGGCCGTAGCGATCATTAACCCCTTTAAAGTGATCAAGATCAAAGAACAGCAGTGAAACCTGACTTTTGTAACGGCGACTGCGCTCAAGTTCATATTCCAGCAGCTCATGAAAATGGCGGGCATTGTGCAACCCGGTCAAGTCATCGGTAACCACCAGTTCGCTGACCCGCTTGTAGTTGCGGGCGTTGTCAATGGCAATGGCGGCGAAGTCAGCCACCGCCCCCAGCAGCGGCAGGTCATCATCATCAAAGCTACGTTCACCAACGGTATTAATCAACTCGATCACACCCAGCACCCTGTCCCGGATCTTCAACGGTGCACAGAGAATAGAGCTGACCGGATATTCAACCTCTTCAGCAACATGGCTGGCAAAACGGGAATCACTACTAACGTCGGGAATCAGAAGCGGCTGTCCAGACTGGGCAACCCAGCCGGCTATCCCCTCCCCCATCTTGAGTCGAATCCCTTTCAACTCCTGGGCCACCGGTGAAACCGCTATCTCAAAACAGAGTTCATTGGTCTCTTCATCCACCAGCAACAGCGACCAGGTCTTGGGCTGCAACAGCCGCTCAACCTGCGACATGATTGCCTGCAGCACCTCACGTAACTCAAGTGATGAAATCAGTGTTTTGCCAATTTCAAGCAGGGAGGCCAGCTCAGCATTTCTACGGGCCAGTAGTTCTACCACCTGCTCACTCTCGCTCATATGGTTATTGGTCATACATGCCCCTGACTTCCTGGACTATCCTGCCAACCAGGAGAGATCGCCGGCCCCTTCCCGTAGCAGTTCCGGGTGATTTCCCACCAGACTGATGACAGAGCTGACATCAGTGGTCAGCAGACCTCCATCAACCACCAGGTCAAGCACATGGCCAAACAGTCGATTGATCTCCAGAGGATCCCCCACCGGATCCTCACCGGACAGATTGGCGCTGGTGGTGACAATCGGCACCCCCAACCCCTGCACTATCGACAGGCAGATTGCATTATCCGGCATCCTGATCCCTACGGTTTTCTGCTTGGTAATCAGCAGATCAGGCACCTCACGACTGGCCTCAAGCACAAAGGTATAGGGGCCGGGCAGATAGCGTTTCATGATCTTGAAGGCAGGATTGGTCAGGCGCGCATAGCGTGACACCTCTGCCAAGTCAGAGCAGATAAATGAAAACGGTTTACGCTTATCCCGCTGCTTAACCTGATAAATCCGCTCAAGCCCCTTTTTATTAAAGATAGAGCAGCCAAGACCATAGGTTGTATCAGTCGGGTAGGCAACAATGCCGCCTTTTTTCAGACAATCCACAACCTGTTCAATTTGCCGCGGCTGCGGACGTTCCGGGTTAATCTCCAGCAACATACCCTACTTCTCCGGATTCAGTGCTTCCAACTCAGGCAACACAAACAGCCCCTGTTTTTGAATCAAACGATCATCAAACCAGATCTCGCCATCCTTCATCAGACGCACCATGTCCCAATGTACGGCAGAACGATTGCCATTGTCAGCCTCATCATAGGCCTGACCAGGGGTAAAGTGGATTGAACCGGAGATCTTTTCATCAAACAGGATATTGCGCATCGGAACACGGATATTGGGATTGACCCCCACGGCAAACTCACCAACATAGCGGGCCCCTTCGTCAGTATCCAGAATCTCGTTCAACGCCTTGGTCATCTCTCCTGCCGTGGCCTTGATAATCTTGCCATCCTTGAATTCCAGCCGGATGTTGTTGAACTCTTTGCCTTGATAGATGGTGGGACAATTGTAGGTAATAAAGCCTTGCACCGAATCACGCACCGGCGCAGTGAACACCTCGCCATCCGGGATGTTGTAACGGCCATCACATTTGATTCCCTGTATCCCCTTGATGCTGAAAGAAAGGTCCGTATCCGGCCCCTTCAGGCGTACCTTGTCAGTTTTATCCATCAGCTTCTTCAGCTTTTCCATCTTCTTTGATTCAACTGACCAATCAATATTGCAGGCGCCAAACAGGTAATCTTCATATTCATCCAGGCTCATGCGAGCCTCCTGGGCTGAACCCTGGGTCGGGTAACGGGTGACCACCCACTTGGTGTGCTTAACCCGCTGATCCACCAGTGGACGGGTCAGTTTTGAATAGGCCACCATCGCCTTTTGATTGCTGGTGGCATTCACCATGGAGTTTTCACCGGCAGCGATACCGATATACGCGGTCAGGGTCTTGTAAAAATCAAGCTTGTGCTGAGGAAACACCTCCAGCTGTTTTTTTGAGGCCAGGTTATAGAGCTGACGGTCAATCTCAGGCACAGAAAAGGTGTATTCAACATACTCGGCACCACGCTGCAGGCAAAGCGCATACAGCTCCTTTACCAGCGGCGCAGCCTCAAAACCTGCTGCAGATATCAGTACCCGATCACCTTTTTTGATCCGGGTAGAATAATCAACCAGCACCTTGGCCATCTCGGCCACACGGGGATCACGCATAATGTGAAAACCTCCAATAGATTTTAACGCAGAATTTCAGAGTAAGCACCGAGACACAGAGAAAATAGATTTTTGCCTCAGATACAAGACAGATCTTGTTTTAAACATCACGACGTCGCGTAAAACTTCATTTTTCTGATTCTATGTTTTTACTTTGCGTCTCTGCGTCTCTGCGTTAAAAGATTTAGAATCATTTCAGAAGGGATTTTTTACATGAAACACCGCGAGATTGAAACCAAAATTGTCAACCCGCTGATCGGCAGCGGCATCCCTCTGCCCCAGTACGCCACCGATGGTTCAGCAGCTTTAGATCTGCGGGCCTGTCTGGATCAAGCAGTAAACGTTATGCCCGGTGAAACCGTTACCATTCCCAGCGGCATTGCCATCAGCATCCATGACCCGAATCTGGTGGCCATACTGGCACCACGTTCCGGCCTGGGAATCAAGCATGGTATTGTCCTGGCCAACACCATTGGGGTAATTGACAGCGATTACCAGGGAGAGATCAAGATCGGCATCCGCAACCAGGGCAGTGAACCGTACAGCATCCAGCCTGGTGAACGGATCTGCCAGATGCTGTTCATGCCGGTGGTGCAGGCCAGCTTGCGGGTGGTTGAAGAATTCAGTCAGGAAAGCCAACGGGGCGAAGGCGGGTTTGGGCATACCGGCAAACAGTAAAATGTGAAGCCCCCTGTTTATTACCGGAAACATTGGTACTATCAGGGGGTTAACGACCATTTTCTACCTCCTACCTGGTATTTCACGGCACAGTTTTTTGACACCCCTCCCATTTCTGCTAAACTTCCAAACCATGCCTGTTGCCGCCACATACCCGCTGCCTTACCTCAAGCACCGCACCATCGGACAACTGGTGGCCTTCCAGATGTTTGCCGGACGGATGAGTCAGCCGATGCTACGACTGGTTGGACTGTGGCAGGAATTCCAGCAGGCTGATATTGCGGTCAAGCGCCTGGGGGATATCATGGATATGCCCACTGAACCATATACACTTACCCCGGCCAGGGCACAATCAACCCAGGGCGGTAGCATTGAACTAAATGATGTCAGCTTCCGCTATTCACCTGAACATCCCTACCTGTATCGTAACCTGAACATTTCCTTCAAAACAGGCCATTTAAGCGTTTTGATGGGGCCATCCGGTTGCGGTAAAAGCACCCTGGCCAAGATGCTGCTGGGCTTCTACATGCCTACCGATGGACAGATCAAGATCGACAATACCGATATCCGCCATATGTCAGCAAATGAACTGAGATCCATCTTCGGTGTGGTACCGCAAGAGACGGTCCTGTTCTCCGGCACCATCTATGAAAACCTGAGCCATGCCAACCCCCATGCCGGATTTCAGGAAATAGTCCAGGCCTGCAGACAGGCAGAGATCCATGACGTGATTGAAGGACTGCCCCAAGGTTACCAGACCGAGATCGGTGAACAGGGGGTAGGACTCTCCGGTGGACAGCGGCAGCAGGTAGCCATTGCACGGGCATTGCGGAGACGGCCACGCATCCTGATCTTGGATGAAGCCACGTCTAACCTGGCTCATCAGACTGCCGAGCACTTTGCTGCTACGGTCAATGCCCTGAAAGGCAAGGTTACCATGCTGTTTATCACCCACCAGTTGCCCAAAGGGTTGCAGGTGGATGAGGTGTTCAGGTTTGGGCAGCAGAACCAGCAGCCGCAGATGATGGGGGTAGTGGAACATGAGGAAGATAGAGGATGAGTAATCAGATAACCAATACCGAACCGGAACTGGTTCGCTGCCCTAAATGTGATGCTGTGCAGCAGCTGGGCGATACCTGTAAAACCTGCGGGCTGATATTTGCCAAGTATCGGACGCCGGATGTGGCAGATCAGGTTCGACAACCGCCAGCATCAACGGTACAGAAAAAACCGGACTCGGGTGTTCGGCCGGCACACATCCTGTTCGTATTGGTAGCAATTCTTGTTGCCATACTTGCCTACAAACTGCCTGTAAAAGAACTCTATGCCGATCTAATCAGAACCAAGCACTGGACCTATGACTTTAGCACGTTCCACAAAGGTCGGACTCAGGATGAACTAGAAGTTATGTTTAAAAAGGCTGGCTTTGAAGTAAGGTGCCTCGAATACCCCGGTGTTACAAAGAATGATGTTTATACCTGCCAAGTGTTTCTTACCAAGGTCTGGGGTATGCCCTCAAAAGAGGTTGATCTGTTCTTCAGCCGTGACAAAACGCTGACTTCGATGCTGTTTACCTTTCCTGCCGATCAATATCCAGCGGTTACCCAAAAGCTGAACCAGTATGGTCAAAAGAGCAATGAGGATTACGGCATAGACAACGAAGGCGGCAAGGTTGAAGCCTGGATCACGGATGGTGGTGTAGCTATGAGCTCAAGTACCCCTGTTCCTGCTGGAATAAGAGTTTATTGGGTGAGGCATGATTTAGAGAATAACAATGAAGGGCAGAGCGTTAGAAAATAGTCTAAAACTATCCTGTTGGGATGGGTGGCAACGACCTGCAGGATGTTTTTGCTGATAATTATCTGGTTGAAGCAAGGAGAGCGAGATGAGTGACGAGAATAGCAGAAAGACAAGCCTGACCCCATGGGCCGCCCTAAAACCGGGGAGTGTCTCTGGTTTTTCCCGAATGATTGTTGTTTTCATGATGGCTATGCTGCTCTTTTTTTCTGTGGAGCAGAGTCAGGCTGCTGAAAAGTACGTAACCATAGTTAATTCACCGGAAGTAAAACAAAAGCTGCAACAGGCATCTCCGGCAGAGCGCAAGCGAATGGAAAAAGCAATTAAGAACGGCAATCGCTTCATTCAATTACGATTCAATGATGAAGACACAGATTTTTATACTGACCCTGATGGTGATGAAATTTGGAAAAAGAAAATGGCACCCATTATGTCTATGAGCTTGGAAAAGTGGCAGGATTACAGAAATGCTAGATGGAAAATAGTAGTTGATGATAGCAAAACTAGTGGCGGATATCTGCTTATAGCCTGCCCAATAGTGATATTAAGCCAATTGAATATCAATAATGATATTACTACTTTGATTTATAGGGCAACTTTAATAGGAAGGTTTCCATACTTAGGAGGAAGACATTATGAAAAAATCGACATTTCAAAGTCAGGTAAACATTATGAATTGCAGATCAATCTGAATTCAAAACATAAATTATTAAATGAATATTCTACAGAAAAACAAATTGCAACTTCAAACTATGAGTATGATTCTATCAACAGATTTAGATTGAACAGTTTGAGGTTAATAAAAAACAAGTCTGATTTTGTGTATGATGATATTAAAGTAATTGATGATACATTGAATAAGTTAAAGTCGCTAACTGACAATTGCAAAAAACCATAACATAATGAGATAATGTTATGGGTGCTAATATATTGATAGCTGCATACAAAAAGTTCGGTATTGGTACTGGTATTAAAGCGGAAAAAGACCCATCTGGTGTGTTGAATAAAAGTGCTAAATATGAGTATGGACCAAATAAAAAAGGTTATGTAAGGGATGGTAGGGATCTTGATGGTGACGGATATGGCGAAGTTGATTGTTCTGCGCTTGTTTCCAGCGCTTTGAAAGATGCAGGCTACAATATCAGC
>JAJTBI010000097.1 GCA_021286935.1 Geobacteraceae bacterium | reverse complement strand
GCCAGAGGAAAGATATCCAAATGGTTGGGGTAGAGCGACAGGGCAAAGTTGAGCCCTTCACGGAATTTGTCAAAACAATCATCCGGCAGGCCGTAGATCAGGTCAAAACCAAAGGTGGCGCCGGAGTTATTCAGCAGCGTGACCTTGGCGGTGAACTCGTCGCGGTTGAATGTTCTGCCCACCCCGCCGGCCACTGCCGGATCGGCGCTCTGCAGGCCGATCTGGACAGAACAGGTAAGCTGCGCAAACAGCTGGGCCTGTTCCTTGTCCAGCAGTTCGTGACGCACCTCAAAGTGGAAGTGGACATCCGGCGCCGTCTCACGGATCAGGCGCAAGAGGTGCTTGGCCCGTTTTTTGTCGGTGTTGAAGGTGGAATCCAGGGCAAAGATCTGGGAGGCACCGCGGCTGACCAGATAGGCCAGCTCCTGTTCCATCCGATCCAGCGGATAGCGCCGCACCTTGCGATCCCCCATGCCGTCGTAGCAGAACTCGCATGCATAGGGACAACCCCGGGAAAGCTGCCAGACCATACCGTTTTCAATATGCCGGTCCAGCAGCCCGGCCAGATAGGGTGAGGGAAGCAGGGCAAGGTCTTCGATCTGCGCACGGGGAATCACCTGCAGCTCATCATTCACCAGTTGGGCGGTGCCAGGCAGTCCCTGCAGTGGCGCTCCGGCCAGACAACGTTCCAGCAGCTCGGCAGCGGTCAGCTCTCCCTCCCCCACCACCAGCAGATCAAAGGGGGCCTCGGCCAGCAGGCGGGCCGGGTCAGCGGTTGCCTCGGGGCCGCCGGCAATCAACAACAGATCAGGAAACTGCTGGCGCAACATCGTAATCAGTTTACAGCACTCCAGACGATTCCAGACATAGGCCGGCAGGCCGACAATGTCAGGCTTCTGTTCACAAATCGAAGCCACCAGCTGCTCCAACGGCGTACCGCAGTAGAACTCAGCGGTGGTGACGGCGACCTTCCCCTGCAGGGCAGGCGACTGGTCCAAATAGGCCTTGAGAAAGGCAGCGGCAAGTGGCACGGCCTGGGCAGAGGGCATAGCGTGAAGGGTAACAAGGTGTAGGTTCATGGCGGCTACAGTACACCAATCATAAAGAAAGCTCCAGCACTCCGGTATGTTAAAGAGCTGTCGACCAGATGCTAATTAAATTGATGTTTCAGATATTTTTCTTTATTGTTTCAAAATTGAAAATCATCCAAGGACAAATCTGATGCCCCTGCTTGATCATCCCATATTTGTAATTTCTGTCAGCGACGATACCCGTGCGGCATTGGTAAAAAGTCTTGAATCCTACGATGTAGAGGTGGTTGAATGTGCCACCTTTCTTGAAGCAGAAGACCAGGCCCTGAAAAGCCTGTACTGCGGCATTCTGGTTGATCTGCCCTCCATCGTCAAAGCCAAGGGGGAGGAAAAGATTGTTGCCTGTTCCCTGACCGGCTTCTTCCCTACCCTGCGGGTCCGGGTTATGGGGACCATGCTGATCCCGATGACCATGCCGGGGGCTGCCAAACAGGAAAATAGCGTCAGCGATTTTATCAACCGCGCCTGCTATAATTTTACCGCACGACAGCTCCGTTCCCATCATCGCCATGTGATCGGCATTTCGGTTGCCACACGCTTTGCAGAAACAGAAACCCGTGCCTTTACCCTGGACATTTCCTGGGGTGGCGCCTTCATCGTTGACTTTAACCCGGAACGTTTTTCTATCGGTGATGAGCTGACCGTCTTTTTTCAGGAGCCTGGTTGCGAGATCAAGGCGACGGTTCGCTGGAAGCAGTCCTGGGGGCTGCGCCACGCCCCCGGCATCGGTGTGCATTTCCATGATGTAACGCCATGCCTCCGCGACTTCCTGCTACGCCTGTTGACGCATGCCAAAGACCACGACCGTGACCGACTGGTTGCGTGACACGAAAAAGCAGCGATCCTTTATACCCGCTGCAGATAGAGGTCATCCGTGTTCAGCAGACTCATCGCACTCTGTATCACCGCTGCAAGCCTGATCAGCAGCCCACTCTCGCCACCCGATCTCCTGCAGTATACCTTCACCGCAACCGACTCCAAAATTCTGCCGGGCAAGACCACAGACAGCAATCAAAACGGTAGCGGTAGCGATCAGGATCGGATCGGCAACCTGGCACTGGTAGCCCTTAAATATCAGGCCGGTAACCGTCAAAATCATAACGATTTCCCGGTTGAAGTGGGGCATGTCCGTGTTGCCGGACAGGACCAGCAATTTGAGGCATTCAGACTTGGCGAACCACTCCGCAAAACCATAAAAAATCTGAATACGCAACACACCATCTACTATCGTTTCCCTCACAAATCCAGCTGGGTACTCTATCGAACAGACAATGGGTTCGTCACGCAGGTTACCACCATCCCGGAAAATGAGATCGTACCGACACAATACACCAGGGTATTGTGCATCGGTGCTGATAAACAGAGCGGTACCGGCACCTATTTTGTTGCTCCGTCAACCGTAAGAGTGTCAAGTTTTCCGAAGATTACCAGCAGTGTAGAAGCGGCACGTCTAGCTGATACGCAACTCGGAAAGCTGGCTATCTACCGACATGCTGTTGACGGCACTCCCCCAGACCCTCGCCGTGGAATTGACGTCATCACCCGCCAGTTTTTCATTATCAAAACAGTATCCGGTCCAGGTGTCATCTGGCAGGACTCCGGAACCCATACCATCTACCTGACCCGCTTCAGTAGTGACCTGGGCAATGCTTCCACCATCAGTCTGGCCATGGTGCGTCCCGGCCGTCTGCTGGCAGCCTGCGCCGACCCGTCCGGCCACCTGTATTACCTGCTGGCTCGCGAACAAAATGACCCGGAGATACTGGAACTTGCCAAAACAGATGCCCAGGGAAAACTGCTGACCCGCTTCATACCTGACGCATCAAAAAACGGCCTCAATATTTTCCACATGAACGCCCCCAGGGTTGCCGCAGACTTGAAGTGGTCCAAGGGTCAACTCGGCATGATGCTGATGCGGACCATGCACAAATCAGCAGATGGACTGAACCACCAGGGTGGCATTGCCGTTATTTTTGATGCGACCAGCCTCAAACAGATCAGGAGCCTGGGGCAAACCTCAAGCCACTCCTTTGACAACGTGCTGACCACCAACAGCTCCGGTGATTTCATCAGCATCGATCTGGGGGACGGCTACCCACGGGGGATTCATCTGCATAGATTTACCGATAAAAACAAGGTTTCAAGAGTTGTTTACACCGTCAAAACAGCCCATGCGACCAGACCGACAAACTCGGCTGGCCGGACATTCCCGCCCTACCCTGAAATCAGCAGCCCCGACAAAACCTTCTACCAATGGTCTAACGACAATAACACCTATACTGAACTGGGTGGGCTTGTTGAAACGCCGCAAGGCTACATGGTGGTCTTTACGGGAGAGCCCTCGCCTGAAGGTAAAGTTTTGGACAACAGCCGGACAGGAGCAGGCAAGACAGACAAACGAAATATTGGCCTGGTAGTGGCGATTCGTGATTTCCACACAATAGCCTCACGTGGCAATAGTGTTCCTGACGAATTGCTCGTTACGAAGGGGCCTGCAGAAACAGGTGGGTTTTACTGCTTTAACAACCACTGGAACGAGCAGCGCAGTACTGGTATTATCTGGCTGACCCGCTACACCTCAGAAGATAACCAGTCAGCCACTAACGTAAAAACGGCACCTCTACCGGACGGCAGTGTCCTAATCCTTTGGAAAGCCTACCGCTCTGGCGAACCTGCCACCAACTGGGCCATGACCGTCTCTTCAGAAGGCAAACAACTGATTGCACCGTTCAGGCTACCGGACCAGCTTGAGCTGAACCGCCGTGACGCCATTATGGTTGATGATAAGCGGGTCTATATCGCTTCAGGGAGCAAGCTTGACAAGCGCCTGGAGCTGTTTGTGCTGCAGCTTCACTCACCTTAAAATCATCGTCCCCCATCGAAGCACTGACGATCTTTTGCCGGACAAACAGGACAACGGCATCCCCGTGAACGGCTTCAAAGACTTGACAATCCTGCTGCAGGGGTGCAAGTAATGCCTGTTTGGGTGGTTAAGAAAGTACAAGGAGAACCTATTTTGTCAGCCAGCAACGTAGTAAGCGACATCGCTAACCCATCGGTCGATTTAAGCGGCGAAGAGGGGTGGAACGAATTTGATGCCCCTTCCCTGGTGGGAGACTCACTCCGCTTCGTATCCGGCGAACCAGATGGTAACCGTTTTCGTACACGCTATTACCGTGACGCCGAACAACACCTGCATGCCCGGATCTGGTTCGGCCCCGAAACCGAAGGACCACCGGGACATGCCCACGGCGGAGCGATTGCGGCGGTAATGGATGAGGCACTGGGACTGGCAGCCTGGGCAGCCGGTTATCCGATTGTGGTGGGTAATCTGAATGTGAGTTTTCGTGCCATGCTACCGATTAAGAAAGTAGTTACCCTGGAAAGCCAGGTGGTATCCGTTGAAGGGCGCAAGGTGATGGTCCACGGCAAGCTGTTCTGCGATGAGGAAACTGTTTACGCAGAGGGGCAATGCCTCTGTATCACCATACCGGGGAAATAGACGGGGGCGCTTATGTTCCCGGAACGGTCTGTAGATCCTGTTCAGTGGCATAGAGTTGTGACTCATAGCCTGAACAGATGATGCGTGCCACCTGCCTCCGCTCGGCAGCGGTCATGGAAGTACCGTCTTCCCAATAACGGATGGCGTCAAAATCAACCTGTAGGACATCCGGTGAATAGGGAGAACGCATCGCGGCAGTCATACGAGCAAAAAACTCCCGGCCGTCTGCCATGGTAATCATTATGTTCACCGGGCCATAATCGCCGTCTGGCCGACAGAAGCAACGGTACCCCGGCTCAGGTTCCGGCCAACCTTTCAAAAACTGTTCCCGTTCAACTTCGATCCGGTGCGTCATACGTTGTCCTCCCGATAGTTTTGAGCGGGCGTAAGCGTACTCATATTTCTGTACTATTGCAATATCTGACAAGGAGAAAGAACCATGACCAGTTGTCCCTGCGGCAGCACAAAAAACTATAGCGACTGCTGCGAACCGACCATCAAAGGCACCTTACCTGCTGAAACTGCCGAACAGCTCATGCGGGCACGTTACAGCGCCTATACCAAAACCGAGATGGATTTTGTCTTTAACAGTACAGATCCTGCAAACCGTGAAGGCTATGACCATGACGGCACCCGGGCCTGGGCGGAAAACTCTGAATGGCTGGGGCTGGAAATCATCGGCAGCAAAAAGGGGAATAAGGATGACGCCACCGGAGAAGTGGAGTTTATTGCCCGCTTCAAAGAAAACGGCACACTGCGGGAACACCACGAAAATGCCATTTTCAAAAAGATTGAAGGGATCTGGTACTTTAGTGATGGCGTCATGGTTAAACCGAAACCAATTACGGTCACCAAGACAGGGCGTAACGATCCCTGTCACTGCGGCAGCGGACAAAAGTACAAAAAGTGCTGCGGCAAGTAGTGTTCAGACGCCTCTGATTCTGACCAGAAACAGGTCCTGAAGAAATCTTTCAGCCTGTTCCCTCTCCGCAACAGTAAGTAACACCTCTGACCTGGGTTTGATAAAGCGACGTAGAAAACGACGTGTTGCCCAGGTCAGAGGTAGATTATCATGCCCCAGCCGATCTATCGGCACCGGCGCCCCGAGATTAAACAATGAAACCGCCTCTCGCAGCGCCGGATTCAACATCAAACATGAACCTGTTGACGAATCAGCTGTCCCTTTACAGTCTCTGCCAAGGTAGCAGATGATATTGGCGCGGGTCTCACGACGCCGGTCCAGCTCCCGCAGCCGGATGATCTCCTGTTCTGGATCTGCCAGGGTATCCAGATGGGTAAACAGCAACGGCTTCAGGCCGCTCTGCCCCACCAGCTCCATAAACTCGTCAATTCGGTAGGTCTTCACATTGGGATGCAAGAACAGATCTGCCAGCCCGGAATCATTCTTCGCCTCCCAAGCTGCATCAACATAGTTTTTAAGACGGCTTCCCGGTGCAGCTTTTTTCAGCATCCGCTTGATAGCGGCCAGATCCCGCACCCTTAATAACCGCATCGCCCGCCGGACAGATTCAGCCTCCTGCCGCGCATAGCGTCCATAGACCATCACCCGCAGGATGCCACCCGGCACCAGCCGTTGTTCCAGCGCTCGCATCCCGGCTGCCGGATCGTCCAGATGGTGCAGCACCCCGAACGCCTCAATAAAGTGGTACGGTCCCGGTGTCACAGCCGGATCAAGAAAATCCCCTTGGAGTAGTTCAACGTTAAAACGGCTATGCAGCAGACAATGCAACCGTGCCCGCTTTAGGTTATGCTGAGCCAGATCAACCCCGGTGATCTGGGCTTTGGGGTTCGCAAGTGCCATCGGATAGGGGGCAAAGGCGCCACAGCCTGAAAGCAGAATCCTTCCCTCCCGCTCCGGCAACAATTCTCCGTTAAATCGCGCCCAAAGGGCGGTCAGGTTCATGGCATAGGTATCGTAACACCGGACAGAAGCCAAAAGCGGATAATGGGGATAGGGATGGCGTTCATAGTGGCCGGTTACTTCACTAAACGACATATCGGCTCCTGATTGCGGTACTAAGCGGATTGGCGTATGCTTGTAAAAGAATACTAAAAATGGGGGTACGTCATGAAAAAACTGACACTTGTTTTGGCTTCAACACTGTTGTTTCTGGCCCTTGGGCTGCCGACAGTCACCCATGCCGACAGCACTGTACCAGACGACCGGTTTGCCCTCAAGGGATTGAAGCAGACCCGCGCAATTTTTGATGTTCGACTGGCAGATCTGGACAAACTGCTGTTTAATCTGGGGTTGATCAAGGAAACCTTTGAAGGGATCAGCAACCAAAAAGTAAAACCAACCGTGATTGTTTCCTTACGGGGACCGGCAGTCAAACTGTTTACCAAGGATCAGGCAACACCAGAACTTCGCGAACTCCTTGCTGACTTGAAAAAAAAGGGAGTCAGGGTTGAAATCTGCAGTGTGGCCACCCGGGTCTTTAAGGTCGATAATACGCAATTACTACCTGATCTCTTCCTGGTAGGCAACGTCCTGACCTCCCAGATTGCCTGGCAGAACAAGGGGTATGCATTGGTCACACTCAATTAGCCGCCTGCTACTCCTGCTTCCAGGGGGTATCATAGTGATTATGACGAACCTTTGCATACTGCAGTTGGCTGGAAGCGAGTGGAGTGCGCTTTTCTGCCGGGTGACCGATACCGATGATAGCCTCCACCCGAACATGAGCTGGCAGTCCCAACAGCTGCTGCACAAACTGTTCTGCTGTTGTCTGTTTGTCATGTTCCCGTTGTCTGATCTGTGCCCAACAACTGCCCAGCCCCAGTGACTGGGCAGTCATCTGCAGCAGGATCGCAGCAATAGAGCAATCCTCCACCCACACATCAGATTTTGTCTCATCGGCACAGACAACAAACGCCAGGGCTGCCCGCTTCAAAAAACCGGAACCATGCAATTTGGCGGTTGAAAGCTTGGCCAACAGCTCTGCATCATCCACCAGCACAAATTCCCACGGATTGATATTTCTGGATGTCGGTGCCCGCAGCAAGCTTTCCACCAGCAGCGCAACCTGTTCCCCTTCCAGCGGTTGCCCGGTAAAGCTACGGATACTGCGACGTTCTCTCATCAGTTCAATCATGCCCCTTGCCCTCCTGTTAATCAAAGCGTTCAGAAAACCTTTCGCCTGCGTCAGACCTCGCTCATCCCGTACTGTGCAAATCTAATCAGTGTCATTGGCAAAGTCAAACACCCCAAGATTGTGTTTCAGGCAATCAAATTATTTTTCCACAAGAATAACTTCACAGCTAGAAACCGGCTCAAATTGTACGATATTTTTATCGGAATTTTGATCTTGGTATACATCACAACTTGTTGCAAAAACGCCACAATTCAATATTCCATATATTTAACTTGTTGTATTTTAAGCATTTTTTTATTGACTTAGGTCAAAAATAGGTCTAATTCCCGCACAAAGAGACATGAAATATCTTTTTGGACCTATACCGAGAAGCATCGCTTCTCTACATCCCACGAAAGGCAGGAGATAATAATGAAAAAATGGTGTGGAATCGCAGCAGCAGCTGCAGTGTTGGCAGTAGGCGCAGGACAGGTAGCACAGGCAGCCGATGATTACAAATCATTCGGTGTACGGGTACGGGCTATTTACGTAAAGCCGGACGAGTCAACTGGTGGGCTATTAAGTACGCTTAACACCAAAGTAAGCGATGACATCATCCCAGAACTTGACCTTGAGTATTTCTTTACAAAAAACTTTTCTACAGAGCTCATTGCCGGTGTAACACGTCATGACATCAAAGTGGCTGGTCTTGGTGGTTTCGCCGGCTCAACCTGGTTACTACCACCAACCCTGACCCTCAAGTATCATCCATTGGCCGGTTCCACCTTCAGCCCCTATGTCGGCTTTGGTTTGAACGTCGTTTTTCCGTTCAACTCAAAAGTCAATGGTGTTAATGATTTCCAGATTGATAACAGCATTGGTTGGGCTGCTCAAGCCGGAACTGATATTAAGATCACCGACAGCATCTACTTCAATATCGACTACAAATATTTGAATGTTGACACCGAAGCAACTGTTCTTGGAACCAAGTGCAAGCTGGATCTCAATCCCCATCTGGTAGGTATTGGTGTAGGCTACCGTTTCTAACCTCATAGCCCGCATCAAAGAGGTCAAAGGGGCCTTCTCCCCCCTTTGACCTCTTCCCGGCAACAGCTACAGAGTATTGAAGGTGTCGTCATGAACAATCAAAACAATCCGGACGAGGCGATTGAAATATCCGCAGGGGTCTATTGGGTTGGTGCAGGTACCAAGACCTTCCTGAGCAGAAACAGCTTCCTCAGAATCTTTGAAGGCAACAAAACCTCCGGCAGTTTGCTGATTGACCCCGGCCCAACCAGTGATTTTGTCAGCCTATCACGCAAAGTATCCTCTGTACTACCGGGAGGCTTACTAAATATAAATCTGGCCTTTATCAACCATCAGGATCCTGATGTGGTTGGTGTGCTACCAAAGATGTACGCAATGAATAGAAAGCTGAACATTATCGCCACCGAAGACACCTGGCGTCTGGTCAGTCTCAACGGCCTCAGCTCTGTCCGTTTCCGCTCCATTGATCAAGTCCAGGATCAACGCCTGGTTCTTCCCACCGGCCATAGACTACAGTTTATCCCGACCCCCTACTGTCACTTCAGGGGCGCCAGCATGATCTATGACCTCGAATCGCGCATACTGTTCACTGGTGACTTTTTAGGTGGCGTTGAGGCATCTGGTCTGATTGCAACAGAAGAAAACTGGGCAGGGGTCAAGGCCTTTCATCAGATTTACATGCCATCAAATGAAGCGATCAAGCTGGCTGTAAAAAAAATAAGGGCACTTGAGCCAACCCCACTGGCGCTTGCACCTCAGCATGGCGGGCTTATCAAGGGCGACCTGATCGAATTTTTCTTGGAACGAATAGCTGAATTGCCGGTGGGACTGGACATTGTTACCACCGTAAATGATCGGCTGCCAGCCATGATTGCCGGGCTGAATGAAGTTCTTGATGCAGTCAAGGAGACCATGGGAGAATACAAAGTCGAAAGGATTCTGAAGCTTTTCAAGCCGGAAGGCGAGTACCCATCTCTGATCACCCTGGGGCGAGACGGGCTGGTTAAAGATATCAAAGGAGATCCGTTTGAGGCGATCAACGCCCTGCTGAATGCCTTTATGGACTCTGCCACAGAGCAGCAACAGAAACTGTTGCGGCCGATGTTCAACCTGATGATGCTATAGCGTTCAGTGTACCTTATTCTGACAGCTGCTGTCCCCTCCTGATTGCCGACTCTGGACGCATATTGGCCAGAAAGCACTCCTCCAACTGATCTGCTTTTTCAGCATGACCGGTTGCCCGCAGAATCTCGATCACGCATTCAGCCGTACACAGGCCTGATTCTTTCTGATTTTTCCTTAGATTGTAGCGCGATGTCCCGGCTGGTTTAAGACTTACACGGCGCACCTGTTGCAGATACGGGCTGCGCTGGTGAATTTTGCGGGCCTCATGCCAGGTGCTATCAATAAGAATGAACTGCCTGATGCCAGAGAGGTCCGACTCTTCTTCGCCAGCAATACCAGGATAGATCAACGCCACCCCTCCTGATACGATCTCTTCCAAAAGCGATGGCGGCGGATTCAGGCGATCCCAACGGATCTGTTCAGCGGCCTCACCTAATACGTCCAACACCAGCCGACCGGTATTTGACTTTTTAGGAATTTCTTTAAAGTGCGTCAACAGGGTGATTTTCAACGGCATTGGCTCATGCTTTCCTTTGTTCATTTTTTCAGTATACTAACACGCTACTCATCAGAACCTATACCAAGAAGGTACCATCCATGGCCAGATGTTCAAACTGTAATGCTCCCCTTGCCCCAGGGTCGCTACTTTGCGGCTACTGCGGAAACCGTACAGACGTAGACCTGAAGGGAATTCACTATTATACTACC
>JAJTBI010000096.1 GCA_021286935.1 Geobacteraceae bacterium | reverse complement strand
GCGGGGGCTGCTGACAGCGGCGTGTCAGCAGCCTGTCACGCGGCATCACATCGCCTGTGTGGGCGCCGATGCCGCCACCTGCGCCTCCTGCCAGACCTGATCCTGCCCCAGTTCGGACGCCATCAATGCTGCAACCCGCGGCGCCACGCTGATACTGGCGCGGGCATCCAGCACCAACGCCCTGGTGCGGCGGGCCAGAATATCCTCCACCGTCCGTGCCTGTTCGTAGCGGGTCCCCCAGATCACCTCACCTGCGCAGTAGGGCAGCGCCGGATGCAACGGTTCCTGCCAGGCCGGGTTTTCCGCCAGCAGCTGTTCCAGCAGTGCGGCATCGCTGCCGTAGACCTGCAAGGGCCGGTCAACAGCCACCCCTTCCTGCCAGCCGTGAATCCTCAGCTCGGCGGTAACCAACGACCTTTCCTCCAGCCCGGCGATCTGGGCAGCGGCAGTCACCGTATCCTCCCCCATCTTGCGGTAGGTGGTCCACTTGCCACCGGCAATGGTAACCAGACCGCTGCTTTCCACCAGCAGGGTATGATCGCGGGAGAGCGAAGCGGTGTCGCTGCCTGCATCGGCACGGACCAGTGGCCGGACACCGGCAAAGATGCTCAGCACATCAGAGCGCTCAGGATGCCGATTCAGATAACGCCCGGCATGGGTAAGCAGAAAGTTAATCTCTTCCTGCAGGGGACGTGGTTCCAGACTGGCCTCTGAAATCGGGGTGTCGGTGGTGCCGACAATGGTCCGGCCATGCCAGGGGACCGCAAACAGCACCCGGCCGTCATCAGTGTGGGGTACCATGATTGCGCTGTCACCGCTCAGGAACGAGCCGTCCAGTACCAGATGCACGCCCTGGCTGGGGGTGATCAGCTCTTTGAGGGTGGGATCAACCATCCGCCGCACCGTGTCAATGAACGGACCGGCAGCGTTGATGACCACCTTGCCCCTGATCACGAACTCCTGGCCGGTTTCCCTGTCCAGCGCCGCCACCCCGCTCACCAGCCCGTCTGTACGGATGATGTTGGTCACCGCCAGGTAGTTGAGCGCAACACCGCCCAGATCAGCCAGGGTCAGGGCCAGACTGACCGCCAGACGGGAATCGTCAAACTGGCCGTCATGGTAGATCACCCCACCCCGCAGACCGTTCGGCTCAACAGTGGGAATATGGCGCAGGGTCTCTTCCCTTGACAACAGGCAGGAGGGTCCGAGCCCCAGTTTACCGGCCAGCAGGTCGTACATTTTAAGGCCGATACCGTAGAACGGCCCTTCCCACCAATCGTAGAGCGGCACCACAAACGACATATTGTGCACCAGATGGGGCGCATTGCGGATCAAGAGTCCCCGTTCCCGCAGCGCCTCCAGCACCAGCGACAGGTTACCCTGCTGCAGATAGCGCACCCCGCCATGGATCAGCTTGGTACTCCGGCTGGAGGTTCCCTGGGCAAAATCACCCTGTTCCAGCAGCAGCGTCCGGTAGCCACGGCTGGCCGCCTCCACTGCCGTGCCAAGGCCGGTGGCACCGCCGCCGATCACGATCATGTCCCAGATTGCACCATCTTCAAGCTGCTGCAGCAGTTCGGCACGTTTCATGGCTGTATCCATCCTTTTGATCGCTCAATCGCCCGGCTCCAGTTGTAACGCAACTCAGCCATCCGTCCCGGATCAGCTGCCGGGGTAAAGGTCTGCTCTGCCTGCCAGAGTCGGCTCTGCTCCCCGCGGTCCTGCCAGTAGCCGATTGCCAGCCCGGCCAGATAGGCCGCCCCCAGGGCAGTGGTTTCCCGCACCCTGGGCCGCACCACCGGCACCCCCAGCAGGTCGGCCTGGAACTGCATCAGTAGATTGTTGGCCGTAGCACCGCCATCCACCCGCAGTTCAGCTAGGGGGGTGGCAGCATCCGACTCCATCGCCTCCAGCAGATCAGCGGTCTGGAAGGCGATACTCTCCAGGGTGGCCCGGGCAATATGACCGGCAGTAGTACCGCGGGTAATGCCCAACAGGGTACCGCGGGCGTAGGGGTCCCAGTGGGGCGCTCCCAGCCCGGCAAAGGCCGGGACAAGGTAGACACCGCCGTTGTCCGGCACCGAGGCAGCCAGCGTTTCAACCTCCTCAGAACTACGGATGATCCCCAGACCATCCCGCAGCCACTGCACCGCAGCGCCGGCCGCAAAGACGCTGCCTTCAAGGGCATATTCGGTCCGGTCCCCCAGGCGGCAGGCCACGGTGGTAAGCAGGTTCCGCTCTGAAAGGACCGGACGCTCACCGGTCTGCATCAACATGAAACAGCCGGTGCCATAGGTGTTTTTGACCATCCCGGGCCGATCGCAGAGCTGGCCGAACAGCGCGGCCTGCTGGTCCCCGGCAATACCGGAAATCGGCACCCGTGCAGCAAAGAAACGGGCAGCGGTCTCACCGTAGACCTGGCTGGAGGGCACAACCTCCGGCAGGATTGCAGGCGGAATCCGGAGCAGTTGCAGCAGTTCCTGATCCCAATCCCCTTCGTGGATATTGAACAACAGTGTGCGGGAGGCGTTGCTGGCGTCGGTCAGATGCCGTTCACCACCGGTCAGGTTCCAGACCAGCCATGAGTCAATGGTGCCGAAGGCCAGCTCCCCCCGATCTGCCCTGGCCCTGGCCCCGGGCAGGTGATCCAGCAGCCAGGCCAGCTTGGTCCCTGAGAAATAGGGGTCCAGCACCAGCCCGGTCTTGGCCCGGAAGGTCGCTTCCAGCCCCAAGCCTTTAAGTCGGTCGCACTCCGCAGCAGTACGCCGATCCTGCCAGACAATGGCATTATAGATCGGCTTGCCGGTACGGCGATCCCAGACCACTGTTGTCTCCCGCTGGTTGGTGATGCCGATGGCCGCGATCTCGGCAGCGCTCAGCCCGGCCCGGGCAACCGCCTCCACCGCCACCCCCAGCTGGGAGGCCCAGATCTCCTCGGCATCATGCTCCACCAGACCGGGCTCGGGAAAGATCTGGCGAAACTCTTTCTGGGCCAGACCGCGGACGTTGCCGTCATGGTCAAATACCAGGGCACGGGAACTGGTGGTACCCTGATCAAGTGCAAGAATGAAACTCATTGTTTGACACCTCTGTCTGAAGTAAGTGTTGATTATATCGCAGTCTGGTCACTTGGCAATTGTGGGCGCCCATTCGATCCGGTCTGCATGGAGAACAACAGTAGCGTTCAGGCACCCTCAAAAAGCGAAAGCCCCCGATTTACCGGAGGCTTTTGAACGTATCCGCACTAGGACGGACAATTAAACCTTAAAACGGCAGTTACTCACGCAAAGCCGCAACGCTCGAAAAAAACAAACAGTTACAGAAACATTCCGTTTCACTCGCTTGGCAAGAGACTACGTTTACCCAGTATCACTCTGGTTTCGCTCATGTACCCCCACTGTGAATTCAGGAGCTGATGAACTTATTTCAACTGACAATTAAGCGACTCTCAGAATGAATGTAATGATGCTTTTAGTCCTTATCGATAGAAATCAAACCGGTTGATTAGTATTGAAGTGAATGCAGTGCAATATAGAGGGTTGTGATTTGTGTGCATACTTAAAAAAATGCCTCTATTTATAAAGCGTCACAAAATAGCAAACATCAGCAAATTTAAATATGTATATAATTTGTATGACACTGGTTTTATGCAGTTTAAATGTGTTTAGTGCATTTGCCGAGTGGGTCTTATGCCTATTATTTGCACACACCCATGGCGGCATAAGGATTTCCCTCATAGACAGGGCTGCAATCAGCCGTATACAAGGATAAAAGCTATCACCTGAACGATTCTTTACAAACTGAAAGGTTCGAGAACGAACGATGGAATTAGAATCAAAACCTTGCAGTTATTCTGATGAATATGTGGAGCAGCTACAGGCAGAACTACAGCAAACACGTAGTGATGTTGAATGGCTAAAATCCCGATGCTGCCATTGGTGGAACATATTTAAAACAGATGAGCCCATCCCAATGCTTAACTGGGTTATAAACAAGACGCCGGTGATTATCTGGGCAATCGATGAAAACGGCAAAATATTGCTTTCAGAAGGTAAATCTCTTGTAAGTTTAGACCTTAAGCCTGGTGAAGTTGTGGGTGAATCTGTTTTTGACGTGTTTGCAGATTATCCATCAATCCTTGCCGCCATACGTCGCGTGTTGATGGGCGAGCCAATAACCACGGAAGTGTCGATTAACGGATGCTATTTTGAGGTTGAACATACGCCAATAACAGATTCGTCCGGTGAAGTTTGTGGAGCTGTTTGTGTTTCACTTGAAGTAACCCGGCGCCGTCGAGCAGAACAAGCACTCTCACAAAATGAGACGTATTATCAGGAGGTATTTGAAGCGCTACCAATTGCCGTAGTTACAACCACTCCACAACGTGAAATTATCAAAATGAACCAAGCTGCAGAGGCACTTTTCGGATACAAAAGTGATGAAGTGGTCGGCAGTCTTACCGAAATTTTTTATGACAACAAAAAAGCGTTTATGGATCTCGGTCAGAGATATTCTGAAACGAACAATATTTTAAAAGTTAATCTGCCTCTACACAAATCAGACGGTTCCAGCTTCATATCAGAATCAGTATGCCTAAAATCGATTGACAGAAACGGCTCTGTAAGTGGGCTTATCAGCATCCACCGTGACATTACTGAAGAGAAAAAGGCGGCTGAATTAGCACACTGGCATGAAAAAACACTCCAAATCATGATTGATGCAGCTCCGGTAAAAGCTCTCATGTTGGATTCTGATTTTTGTGTGCAGTTTGCGAATCAGCACTTTGCTGAGCATATTGGTATTCCGCTTTCAAAACTAGTCGGTGCTTATACACCAAAACTTGTTGAGAATTGCCCACTCAGCCCCCACAGACTTAAGAACGTTCAAACTGTGCTCGATACCGGCGTACCGTTATCGTTTACAGATAACGAAAATGGTAGATGGTATGAGCATCATTTAGCTCCTTTGGAACTCGCTGTCAGTCAGAAAAAGTGCGTAGCTATATTTCTGCATGACATAACTGAACGTATTCAGCAGGAAGAGCAAGAAAGAGAACGCATCGTAGAAGAATTACATGAAGTTGTTTCAGATATGCTGGAGGGTAAATTTGACGGTCACACTCCGCTTAAGGACGAGCTGAGAGACAAGCCTCTATCCCCCCGTGAAAAAGAGGTCTTGCGTGAAATAGCATCAGGTTTAACCACAAAGCAAATAGCTTCAAAATATTCAGTTAGTACGAAAACAGTCGAAAGCCAACGCTTGTCAATTATGCGGAAGCTCCGATTGTTCACGGTGGCGGAATTGACAAAATATGCAATTAGAAAAAAGCTTGTGGGTCTGGAAACATGAGAGGGCTAAGTACAGCTACTGAATCAAAACTTCAGGAACCAAGCTTTTGTCCGTTATATGATCAAGGGCTTACAGATTGTTACTGCGTAAACATTACCAGCATAAAAATTCCAGATGTTCTTAAGTATTGCATGAGAGAACACAAAACATGTCCAATATATCAACGGATGGACAAACTGAATGAATAAGAAAGGCAGATGGCAACAAGCTGTAAATCTTCGCTACCTGACTATCTTCTGCATAGTCGAGATATGCTTCCTTGCCTTGCTCTATTCATCGCTTTCCTACCTCAAACGGTTGACGGCAGACACCCTTAAAATTGACCGGTCATTCATAAAAGATCTGCCAAACGACAAGGAAGACAGCGTCATAGCTGAAGCGATTCTGGCTCTGGCCAAAAACCTGGGAATGCAGGTGGTGGCTGAAGGCGTAGAAACGGAAGAACAGCTTGAATTTCTAAAAGCACGAACATGTCAATATGTGCAGGGGTATTACTTTGCAAAGCCCATGCCAGCAGATGAGTTTTTACTGTTTGCCCAATCGTTAAAAAATGGAGGTAACATCACATGCTAAAAAACATGAAGCTTGGAACAAAACTGATGAGCAGTTTTCTGTTAGTTGCACTGATATCACTTATTATTGGAGTTTTCGGCTACCTTCAAGTTCATAAACTCGATACTGCGGATACTAAATTATATCGACAAATAGCAGTGCCATTGGGGCAATTGACAACAATCTCCACTGACTTTCAAAGAATACGTGTCAACTCTCGCGATATCGTTTATGCAGAAAAGGATGACCGCGAAGAGTTCGCACATAGAATTCAAGAACTATCCAGCTCTATGGATAAAGAAGCTATCGCCTATGAAAAAACGCTATTCAGTGAAGACGGTAAACAACTCTTTAGAGATTATAAAGACGCTGAGTCTGCGTATCTAACTGTCGTTAAACGGTTAACAGATCAAGCAACACAAGGAAAAATTGAAGAGGCGATCACCTTGTTAAAGGGTGATGCCAATACCACATCCAGAAAACTTCAAAATGCTATTGCCAAGCTGGTCGAGTCTAAAATAAAGCAAGGGAAACTACTTTCAGAAAACAATACATCCCTAGCAAAAAGCTCGGGATGGCTCATGATAGGGTTGTCAATTGCTGGCACTATTTTAGCTTTCATACTCGGAAATCTAATAACCAGAGCAATTGTTAAACCAGTTTCAGCGCTAGCAGACGATGCACGCCGTATGGCTGCCGGAGATTTACAGGTTGTAATTGCAACTGAGTCATCAGATGAAATTGGTCAGCTTAGTAATGCCTTCAGCACTATGGCTGGAAACCTGAAAACTACCATCAGTCAAGTTTCAGAAACTGCCGGAACCGTCGCAACAGCCTCAAACCAGCTCTCCAGCACGGCAGAACAACTAGCCACAGGAACCGAAGAGATGGCAGCTCAGGCGAATACCGTTGCCACCGCCAGCGAAGAGATGGCAGCAACATCAACCGATATAGCCCGTAACTGTTTGATGGCTGCAGAGAGTGCTCAAAGAGCGGCTGATGCATCAAGGGACGGAGCTGCTATCGCTCAACAGACAACAGAAGGAATACGATACCGTATTAACCAAACTGCAATGAACGCAGAAATTGTTGCCAAGCTCGGCAGTCGTTCGGATCAGATTGGTGCAATAGTTGGCACTATTGAAGATATTGCAGATCAGACCAATCTGCTGGCACTAAATGCTGCTATTGAAGCTGCACGGGCAGGAGAAATGGGTCGGGGGTTTGCCGTTGTTGCTGATGAAGTACGCGCCTTGGCAGAAAGAACAACAAAGGCCACCAAAGAAATCAGTGAAATGATCAAAGCGATGCAAGTTGAGACTGGAACGGCTGTTAGCTCAATGCAGACGGGCGTTAGTAATTCTCAACGAGCCATTGATGATTCAGAGAAACTTGAGTCTGCTCTGAACGCGATTCTTACACTTGTCAACGAGGTAACGCTACAAGTCAGTCAGATCGCAACAGCAGCTGAAGAGCAGACGGCAACAACCAACGAGATCACCAACAATATCACTGAAATGTCTCAAGTTGTGCAGGATACCTCTCGAGGAGCACACGAATCTGCAGGTGCCGCAAATGATTTATCCCAGATGGCAGAACAGCTACAGACGCTTGTCCAGAAATTCAAGCTCTAAGCGCATCTTTGGGGGGCTACAATGATCGACCACTCATTAATCAAAGTACTTATAGTTGATGATGATGACATCAGCTGCAGGGTTTTAAGCGCTATGCTGAACTGTCATGGCTATAAATCCCAATGTATGTCAAATGGGCAAGATTGCATTAACGCCATGAAGTCAAGCCATTTTGATATTCTTCTCATTGACTGTCTCATGCCTGTTATGGATGGCATGGAAACAGTCTCTCTCATCCGCAGTGGGATGGCAGGTGACCACTACAGAGAAATGCCAATCATAGCCATAACGGCGGACTTAATCATGAGTCCGAAAGAAAAATGCATCCAGTCTGGGGCAAATACATGCTTGTACAAGCCAATAGACTTTAAAGAGTTAATTGCAACTTTGGAGAGTGAATTAGCCACAATAGGGAATCATTCAGCAGAAATCGCAGCTAATGACGCTATAAATATCGCAAAAACAGATCATAGAAAGTTTGTTGACTCAATCGTGCATAACTTTACAGACAGCCAACCAGTTCAGTCAAAAAGTATTCCTGATCACACATCCTGCAGTTTTGGTAAATGGCTCCGTTCTCATGGATCTAGTATGTATAGCGATCTTCCTGAATTTATTGAAATCACAGATATTCACGAACGCATTCATCTGCTAACTCATGAGGCACTCGAATCGCTTAACCACGGAGATCGTTCTCAAGCGGATAAAGTTCTCAACGAAATTGAATCGATATCTCACAATATGGTTATGTTGTTAGACAAGTTAAAAAACCGACAGTAAGTGTATCTTGCTTTCGATAAACAAGTGGCTATCATCGTTTCAGTCCCGTACTGGCAATGGACGGGACTGATCCGCTAAAAAAAAAGCCGCTGGGACTCACGTCCCCGCGGCAGCATAACATCACCTGCCAACAACCAACCCTAACTTGTAGTAACTGGTTACAAACGGTGAGGTGCAAGACGACGGGTTTCAAGTTGACGTACCAAGTGACGTGTATTTGCGGCTGACGAGCAGATTGGCAGGCATCGAATCGGCGTTGAAACTGACCCACCAGGTTGAGATGGTTACGGGCGAACCCGTCCCAGATATATCCCAACCGGTACAGTACACGCCGTCACTGTCAAAGCGATGATCTATGTAAAAAACCGGATAACCTAGGCGATCCCTGAGTTATCCGGTTGGTTTGGTTGATAGTCTCCTATCCGTTTATCGCCAATTGATGTTCCACGGGACCACGTTTTGCAGTACGTGGCTGAAGTCCACCAAATCAACGTTCTCTTTTAATTTCGGGTAGTCATATTCAGCAATGTATATGTCATGCGTGTCTTCACCCTCATGACCGACTATAGCTACACGTTCTTCTTTGGGTATTTTCTTCTTTACCATCTCTGTGATGAAGTTCTTTCGGAAACTGTGGAATACCAGTTTCTTATCGGTAATGCCGAGACTATCCAAAAATCTGCGTGGACCGTTGAACCATTTGGAGATGGTCTGGCCGACGTAAACCTTTTCATCCGGTTTGTTACGGTTGGGGTCGGTTTCCCATAGGTAGAGTTCTGGAAAGAGCCGAGTTTCGCCACGTGAGATAAGATAATCCACACGATTCTTGAATCCAAGCCGGATCAAGTCATGATGAATCGGGACAAAACGGCGACTGGTTTCAGTTTTGATAGTGTGACCTTCAGCCTCATCATCAACACTGACGCCATAGACACCATCACGGATCTCTATATCGGAAAGCTGAATCTGCGCGATTTCAGTTTGACGCATGCCAGACAGTAGCGCAATCAACGGTGTCCAGTATTGGTATGTCCTATTCGGTTTTTTGCCGGTGAATATCTCATGACTGAAGATTTTAAGCAGGTCTGCACTCAGGAATTGGTTGCGCAGACGGTGTTTAAGCCGACGGTCTTTTTGCTTTGAATCGCTGAACGGATTGTACACACCTTTGAAGGCCCACGCGAAAAGTGCTGAACAGTTGCCGATTATGCTGTTGTAGGTTGATATTTCGAGTAAGTCTTCTTTTGGAATCGAGGGGTCGGAAACAAGATCCCTGATGGTTCTGCCTTTATACAGTGGTCTGGTTTTTCGACGTGAGGGCAGTTTACGCAGGGTTTTGCTGAATGAGAGTGCTCTTTGAGGGGTAACGATGACGAGTGACAGATCTCCCAACACTTCTATCAGCAATGTCAAATCAGATCGCACATCATCAGCATCTTTAGTGTTTTTCCATTTTCCCATCTCCTTGCCGTGTTCCATGTAACCATCAATAGCTGCGGATAGTTTCATCTCACGGGTAAGAGTTTCTGCGTCCTCCTCAGCCTCAATTATAGCAGGAACCGGTGCGGGATGAGCAACGGCAGGGGTAACGGAGGCGACAGGAATAGGGGTATTTTCAGCGGGTACGGTGACAGTGGAAACTTCAGCGGGATGTAAAATGTTTCCAACTTGTTGCAAGAGGTTGGCAGCAATCTCAGGGTTGGCGGATTTTGCGGTGATAAGTGCCTTAAACTCCTCTTCGCTCATTTCTACTTTACGATGAACGCTGGCACCGCCAGGCATTGTGACGGTGGACTCGGCAATAAGTTCAGTCAAACCGGGTATGTCGATTCGTTCTCCAGCCATCGTTGAACCTCGCAAGGTTTCAAATATCAGGTCTGTTTTATACGCCAAGACCCGTGCTCGCTTCAAGGCTGTTTGTTTGCTGCCGGTTTGTAGCGATACCTTGAGTTCGCGTCGGCCAAGCACAGTACGCAGTTCATCAGGCACTTTGCGCCGGAAGAACCAGTTTGCAGGAGTAGCCAGCAGGTAGCTTTTGGACATAAAAAAGTCTCCTTTGCGCCGGTCGGTGTACCGAAAAGTGTACCGAACGCGAAAAGGAGACTCTGCCCGAACAAAATATACTAATAATATCAGTATGTTTTGACGAAATTTTGGTGGAGGCGGTGGGAGTCGAACCCACGTCCGAAAGACCTACGTCGAGAGCTACTACACCGTTAGTCCGTTGATCGATTTAGTCATCAGGCTGTACAGCGGACAAGACAGCGAGATAACGATCCCTGAATTTCGGACTGCGTATCGGGCTTACGCAATCCAATTCGGTAGTAAATGACGGTCCCTTCCTACCACCGACATCTCAGTCGGGACCGCCTGTTAAGCAGCT
>JAJTBI010000095.1 GCA_021286935.1 Geobacteraceae bacterium | reverse complement strand
CGGAAAAGTGGTGCAATCAGGGCGATACCGATTGCCATGGCACACGACAAAGCAACCCCGATCAGCTCGTTCAGCAGGTCCGGCGTATAGGGTTGCTCCCCGATCAGCAGACGGTAGAGCGGAATTATCCGTCGTACCGACATCAGCAGCAGTGCCGCAACGATCAGACACCAGGCGATCCGTCTGCCGGTAATACCGATCAGGCGAATCGCCATGACTGCCGCTACGGCCTGAATAGCAATCGAAAGCAGTAAAAGCAGTATGAGAGGAGACGGAGAAAAGGCCATAGCCCACTGTTATCCTTGTGTTTTGCGGTATTAGGCGTCCTCGCTGCAGGTGACGCCCGCTGTGCGTTGCTCCAGCGCCTTGATCTGCTCTTTCAGCTCCACCATCTTTAGCTCACGACCAACAAACGCCCTGAGCATCTGTTCCAGTTCATGATTCCTGCGTTCAAGCTCCCGGGTACGATCCGTTACCCGCTGTTCAAGTTCTGTATTGAGGCGGTTAAGCTCCTGTTCTGCCCGTTTGCGTTCGGTGATGTCGAAGATGGCGCCGTCGAGCCAAAGCAGTTGGTCGTTATCGCTGTAGATGCCTTGGCCCTTTTCATAGACGTTCCGCATCGACCCGTCAGCGGCAATGATTCTGTAGTCGATCGTATAGGCGTGTCTTTCGGCCACTCCCTCACGGATCTTTTGGGTGACCATCTCCCGGTCGTCCGGATGGATGACGGACAGGTACGACCGTGCGCGATTGCCGATAAAATCCGACGCCGGATAGCCGGTCATTGCCGTTACCGTATTGCTGATGTACGACATCGTCCAATGTTCGTCGCATGCGCAGCGGTACACAATCACCGGAATATTCGAAACCAGCGTGCGGAATCGTTCCTCATTTTCCCGCAACGTCCGCTCTGCCTGCTTCCGTTCGGCAAGTTCCTGCGCCAGCCTTTCGCTCTTGTCCTCAAGTTCTGCCGTCCGTTCACGGATAATCTGTTCCTGCTTCTCGTACAGAATGGCGTTGCGCAATACCAAGGCCATAATGGTAGACAGGTTGTTAATCAGCTCGAATACGGCATCGGTGGCATCGTTTCCGGGCAGGCCGAGCACCAGCATGGCGCCCACACGGTATGTCCCCACATTCAACGGAAAGATTATTGACCGTTCAAACCCCTCGTGCTGCAACAGTCCGGAGATGTCGGTGGTCTCTTCGCCGCACCACTGTTGCGCTTCCGGCATCTGGTGGACAGCTTCGTACAAAAATGTTCCCGCTTGTGACTCGGCCCATTGACGCCGGTGCGGTGGATGCACACCGACAACACGGTGCGCTGCCACGGCCGGGGTGCAGAGGCATTGGATCAACAATACGCAGCTTGCACCGGTCAAGGCGCTGATCTCTTCCGTCAGGCAAGTACCCATGTCGGCAGGGTTATCCGCCCGCCTGAGCACTGTATTAAGGATACTCAGACCCTTTTCGGGAAACACCGTGCTTGTCAAACAGGAGACTTCCGTCATGACCTGTTTTCCTCTCTCTCTGTATCAGGTGTTCCCTCAAGGCTTCTAATCTGCTCCTTCAACTCAATCATCCGTAGTTCGCGACCAACAAAAAGCCTGATGGTTCGTTCAAGTTCGGCGTTCTTGGTCTCTAATTCTGCAGTTCGCTCCTGCACCCGCTGTTCAAGTTCTTCGTTCAAGAGCCGAATACTCTCTTCTGCCTGTTTTTGTTCGGTGATATCCAGGTTGATGCCGATCATCCGCAGCGGTTTGCCATCCTGATCTCGGAAGGTCTTGGCGGCAGCCTGGATAAGCCGGACAGCGCCATCCGGCCGAACAATCCGAAACTCCGGGCCGTACTCCTTTTCACCGCTCAGGGCAGCCTGGATGGCATGGTCCGTCAACGCTGCGTCGTTAGGATGGATGCAGCGGAACCAGGCCTCGTACGCACCGTTGAAATCTTCGCGTCGAATTCCGTAGAGCCGGTACATGCTTTCATCCCAGAGCAGCCTGTTTCTGACCACATCCCAGTCCCAGATCCCGATGCCGGCGGCCTGGGTGGCAAGCTGGAGCCGTTCTTCACTTTCCCGGAGTGTTTCTTCGGCCTTCTTGCGTTCAGAAATGTCCGTTGATATGCCGCAAAGTCCGTGGGTAGCGCCGTTGGTGTCCCGTACTGCCACCTTGATGCTGTGGTAGTAACGAATCTCCTCGCCCACCGGTAGCTGTTCTTCCAGGGTCAGTTGCCTATCGGACGTCATCACCCGCTGGTCATTTGTCATAAACTGGAGCGCAACCTCTTCGGGAAACAGCTCACGATCGGTCTTGCCCTTGACGTTGTCGTTACTGGTCTGGAAGAGTCTGCACCAGGCCTGGTTGACAAACTGGTAGCGTCCGGTCTGGTCCTTGACATAGATCAGAGCCGGCGAGTTGTCCAGAATGGCCTGCAGTTGCATGGCCAGTTCCTTGACGGCGGAGCCGAAGTAGCGGCTGAGCAGTAGAATGAGTACGACTGCTGCACAGGAGAGTGCGGTTGCAATCACGACTATCGTAACAATGCCGGTACGCTGTTCCTGCCTGACTTTAGCAACATCGATGACCAGCCGTATCACGCCGATGGTCTCGGCATCGATCCCCCCGCCGTAGGGCAGGACAATGACCTTTTCCTTGCCGCCGTTCCTATAGCGTTCACCAACCACCGTACTGTTTTGTGCCAGGCATTGCCTGAGCATGGCAAGGTCTTCGCCGGTCAGTACAGCACCGTTGCGGCCCGGATTACTGTGGGCAATGATTTGGCCCTCCCGTGATACCAGCGATACGGAGCTGATTTCAGGGGTCTTGGCCTTGATCTCCTCAACAAAGAGCCGGGCATGGTAGGTGCCGGAAAAACTGACTTTGCTGACCGACTCAGCGATAATCCTCGCCAGGGCCCCGGACAGACGGTCCTCTTCCTGTGACTGCAGCCTGATGAATAGGTAACTCGACGTAGCGGTGACCAATAGCATCAGCACCAGCATTACGGCGCCGAAACTGAAGGCCAGTTTTCTGTCAACCTTGTCGATGATTGGACTTCGTGAGGCCACCATGACGTTACCTCGTAAGTAGTGCGTGAATACGGATCATTATGGTTTGACAATTCGCATGGCGCCACGCCACTGCGGCACGGGGCTCTTCCAGGGTTTCGCAAAGGCGGCAGGAATCGGTCCCATCCAGCCGGGATAGTGCTTGAGCGTCTCTTTGGTAATCGGGAATACCGGTACTAGCGCATGGTAGGGGACTTTTTCCTTGTTGAGCAGGGCATAGGCTGCCCTGAACGCCTCGGCCCCCAGCGGGCCGCAGAACTGAGCTGAGTCGATCACCGTCAGCCGCCCTGCGCGGATATTTTTGACCGAGGCAGGATCGCCGTCGATGGTGGCTACCATGATCTCGTTTCTGTCGGCCTTGGCCAGCTTGTCCACCACCGCCAGCCCCCCGCCGTCATTCACGGTAAAGACCACATCAATGGAACCGCGGGCCGGGAAATCTTTCAACAGGTCTGCCCCGGCTTTTGCGCCGCCCACTGGTTCAACGGCAGTATATGACTTCAGCACCCGATACTTTTGTCCCGCTTGCTCAAGCGCCTCTAAAAAACCGTTAACCCGCTCCACCGTGGAGGAAACGTGGGGATATTCCACCAGCACAATCCGGAGTTGCTTTTCTTTGGGGAATCTTGAGGCAACATATTCACCGTCCAGATAGCCGGCCTGGTAGTTGTCGGAGGTGCGGTAGGCCGCCAGGGTGCCTCCGCTGATATACTGGTCGTAGGCAACCACCGGGATACCGGCCTGGTTGGCCATACGCAGCGGTTCGGCCAGGGCCGCGTTGTCGGTGGGCTGTACAATCAGCAGGTCAACCTTGTCCTGAATCAGCTCTTTCATCTGGCGGATCTGGTTTTCAATCCCGCGGTTGCCGTCTCCGGCGGTCCGGATTAACAGCTTGACGGTGGGTCTAGCTTTGGCAACAGCATCGGCGTTGACCCTGCGGGCCTCGGCCTCCAACCCTTTGCTCATCGCCACCTGGCCCGGGATGTTGCCTGACCAGTACAGCACTCCGACACGGAACTCCTTGCCCCACGCCGATCCAACCATACCTGCCGCCATAAGTCCGCTGATAACCAGCAGTCTGATTATATGCATCCGAGGTATCTCCCTTCAGGCTCCGTTGCCGTTTGTCCGGCGCTCTTCCTCAAGCACCCTGACCCGTTCCTTCAGCTCCACCATCCTCAGTTCCCGACCGACAAACATCTTGTTCATCCGCTGCAGTTCATCATGTTTTTCGGCCAGTTCGGCGGTCCGTAGCCGCACCCGCTGCTCAAGCTCTTCATTGAGGGTGTGCAGGGCTTCTTCGGCCATCTTCCGTTTCATGATGTCCCACATCCCCTTCAGCATCAGCGAGATCTTGTAGTGGTCGGCATCGTTATAGGGCTCGTCTTTGTTGGCTATACCGGCAACCGCTGCAACCCGGCCATTGTCGATCAGCGGTACCCCCATGAAACGGGTCAGCGCAAGGTGTCCCGCCGGGTAACCCTTTTTCAGCGGATTAGCTGCCGCATAGTCGTTGACGGTGACGACGCGACGCTGTCTGACCGGCTCGGCCCAGAGCCCGGCATCGCTGAGCGGGAAACGGAGCGGCTTGTCCAGGGGACAGCTCTCCATAACCTTGACAGACCAGAGGTGAGTCTCCATGTAGCTGTCGTCGTCGCTGATGATCCCGACAAAACCGATTGCACTGCCGGTCAGGTTGACACATTTGTCCACAACAAAGGCGATGATCTCGGAGACTTGTGCCGTGGGCATCTTTTGGTAGACATCCAGCAGTGCCATCTGTTGCGCCAGGTTCAGGCGCACCTCCTCTTCGGCTCGCTTGCGTTCGGTAACATCCACCAGCGATACCAGTACCTTGGCAAGGCTCTGTTCATAGCCGGGGCAGACTGAGAAGTGAACGGTTACCTGCCGTGGCTCGCCTGCAAGGGTCTTGACCTCGGCATCCCTCACCATCCGGGTATCACCTTTCCAGAGACAGATCAATTCCTGGCGGAAGGCATCAAGGGAGTCCGGGGTAAAGGTCTGAACCAATCCGGCAAGCAACGTTTCCTTGCTTTTGGCGCCATGTAACAGCACAGCGCTCTGGTTGAGATCGACAATCCTGGCTTGTTCAGCACAGTGGCCGACTGCCTCTGGGTGCTGATCAAAGTAGGCCGCAATATCTTCGATTCCGTTGTTGCGCAGCGTATCAAAAAATGCCCGCACTGCGGAAAAGTCTTCTTCCCAGATTGAGACCGGTGAGTTCTCAAATACCAGACGATAGCGCTCCTGGCTCTCCTGCAGGGTGCGGCAGATCAACAGTGTGTTCATGCCGTCAGCCAGCCGCCTGCCGATCTCCTGGAACAGGAGCTGTTCTTCTCCGGTCCAGGTGCGGGCGTAGGAGCATTGGTGGATACCGAACTGCCAGGGAATTCCGATCTTGGGGTGAATGGCTATCGACAAAAAGCTCTTGAATCCAAAACGCTCTGAAACATCCGGTGGGAGAGGATTTGGTGAGTCGGGGCCAAAGGTGACGGGACAGTTTGAAGCAAGCAGAAGACGGAGCGTTTCAGCAACATCCGCTGTCATCGGCAGGGGTGTGCTCAGGGCGCCTGCACCGGGATAGTCCGGACGGGTACGCTCCATCGGCACCTGCCATGCTTCTGCCTCGGGATCGCAGGGGTACATCAGAAAGGCCCGGTCGCAGCCGAAGATGATCAGCACGGCATCCAGCACAGCGCCCATCATCTGCTCAAGGTCGTCGGTACCCTGAATCGCCCGGTTGATCCGGTCCATACTCTCAAAGAAGTGGAGCGGCGCCAGCCGTATCTGATCCGCCTGTTTACGCTCCGTGATATCAATAAATGAGACGATGACCCGTATGACGGCACCGGTCTGGTCAAACTCGGGTTCGGCATTCAGCAGCATCCAGTCAACCTGCTGCCGTTCAGGACGTCGGATGCCGATGGTCATGTCTTTGACCGCCTGCCGACCGGCAAGTACCCGGCTGACCGGCAGCTCATCCACCTTCAGCAGAGATCCGTCTTCCCTCAGAAACTGCCAGTCGGGATCGTTCAGCACCTTACCCGGTAGCTGATCTGCCGAAAGCCCCAACAACTGCATTGCCAGAGGGTTGCCGTCCAGAACACGCCCCCGGCGGTCATGGAGTACGATGGCGGTGGGAACTTTATGAATCAGCGAGCGATAGCGTTCTTCGCTTTCCCGTAGTTCCTGATCTCGTGCATCCAGACGATCCAGCATGGCATTGAACCCCAGAGCCATCACTGCCGCCTCGTCATCCCCTGTCAGTGAAGAACGGGCGCGACGGTCACCGGAGCCTACTGCGTCGATGGTCTGTTTGACCTGGTTAAGCCGATTGGTGAGACGGCGTCCCATCAGCCAGGCCATCACTGATCCAACGACAATGGCTACCAGGGCGTAGATACTGCCGTCTCGTGTGATTTCAGCCAGCTTTTTACTGCCGGCCACCTGGCCGGTGCCGATCCGTATCCAGCCGACATGTCGATCGGCAATCATTGCCGGAACCATGACATCCACCAGTGCCGCATTGTGGCTCATGGTAGTTTCCTGAATAACGCCGGGCAGGTCCTGTATGTACTGACCGATGCGCGAACGGTCCGTATGGGCCAATACCCTGCCCTGCGTATCCAACAGCAGAGCAAACTTCAATTCCGGGTAGCGCCGCTGTGATTCAGCCAGTTCCTGTAGCCCGGCAAGATCATTGGCTACCAGCCAACCGGCGGCGGAGGTGGCCAGGGTGTGGGCCAGGGCGACCGCCTGTTCGGTCTGTCGTTCCAGTAAAAAACCTTTCTGGCGATGGGTCAGGTCGGCAATGAACAGCGCCATCATCAGGGCATGCACTGCTGCCACGCCAAAGATCAACTGACGACGCAGGCTACCCAGCAAAAATCCGTGCAGTTTTTGGAGGATCATTGTGTTTCCACCGGATGACCTCATGCGAAGCATTGTAATGTTTCATAACCTGCATGGCTAAGACTGACGTTGGCACCTGTTTCAGGTGTGAGTCAAGCGTACCGCAGTTTAGAGCTAATGCAAGTTTTTGAGATAATAGAGCAGGGGAAATAACTGCTGTGATAACAGCAGGAAGAACTACAGCATCGGAACAATCTGCTGCAGGGCGACACCAAGGGCTTTGCCGGCCTTGCCGCTGTTGGCTGCGAGACGGGCCAGCTGGGGGATGATACGTGGTTTTTTCAGGCAGGTGAATAATACGCGGGGAATGCTGATCCGCAATTGATCATCGGTCAGTTCATCCAGAGAAAAATTCAGCTCTTCGGCAGCGTCATCGCTGATGGCACGCAGCCCCAGGAATGGCACGCCTGCTGTCATGGCAACCCTGGCGACAGCAGTGCTCTCCATCTCCAGCACCGGAGTCGGCAGGTCTGTTGGCAGGCTTTCGGCAACGGCGGCCTTGGTGATGATGCCGTTGGCAGTGATAAAGCTGCCTTGCCAGGTTCTCACACCACGATGGTGCAGTTCTGCCGACAATCGTGCTGCGCTCAGTTCCCCGCCTGGTTGGGAAATTTCATGCAGTCCCTGGTCATCAAGGGCCAAGAGCCGCTTGCTGATGACCAGGTCTGCTACCTGAGGGCCGGGTCGTATGGCGCCGCAAAAACCGGCTGACAGTACCAGACAGGGCCGGGTTTCTGCCAGTAACAGCCGGGTTGCCCGGATTGCCGCCGCAGTTCCCATGCCGCCTTCAACGACGCAGACCTGACGGCCTTCCAGCATGCCTCCGTAGAGCGGAATACCGTCTACAACACGCCGTTTGACCTGCTTCAGGCGTTTGACCAGGGCCACACGTTCTTCGGGCAGCGCTACCACAATACCGATCAGTTTGCTTGGCTCATGCATGGTATCCACCTATACCCCTATTCGTTCCGGCTGAAAACCCCCTGATCAAAATTCTGGACATTTTTTGCGAACTGCTGTAATAGAAACGATCTTCCTGGAGAGGTGTCCGAGTGGCTGAAGGAGCACGCCTGGAAAGTGTGTGTACGCTAATCCCGTACCCAGGGTTCAAATCCCTGCCTCTCCGCCATATCTATCAAAGGGCTACGCACTTTACTGTCGTAGCCCTTTTTTCATATGTTTTTCAAAGCCCTGTTCAGCAATCGCATGATATTGGACAAGGAGGACCGCTGTATGCGCTCTGCCTGTATCTCTCTCCGCTGTGTCGTTCTGCTGTCCGCTCTGGTTCTGGCGGGTTGCTTTGCCAAGCCGCTGCCCCCGGTGGTGGTAACGATGCCTACCCACCAGATCAACTACCAGAAAGAGGTCAAGCCGTTACTGGATAAACGTTGCACGGTCTGCCACTCCTGTTACAACTCTCCCTGTCAGCTGAAACTGGATTCCTTTGAAGGGCTGGATCGTGGTGCCTCCAAGCAGGCGGTCTATAACGCCTCGCGACTGCGCACCATGGAGCCGACCCGACTGTTTGTTGACGCCCAGACAACAGAGCAGTGGCGCAAGAAACAGTTCTTTGGCGTCACCAATAGCACCGTTTCAGGCAATCTTTCAGGCAATCTGAATGATTCCGTGATGATCCAGATGTTGGCCCACAAGATAAAAAATCCTAAGAGCAGTGGTGAATACCGGTCTGAGGCCGATGATCTGACCTGTGCCAGGGATCAGGATGAACTGGGTAGCTATCTTGCCAAACATCCCAACCGCGGTATGCCGTTCGGCTTTCCCCCGCTGAAGCAGGATGAGTTTAACCTGATCGCCGGCTGGTTGATACAGGGGGCTAAAGGGCCGGACCCAGCCGAGCAGTCAGCCTTAACTACCCCGAAAGTAGCAGATGCCCGTGCCATAGCCCAGTGGGAGACATTCCTGAATCAGGATGATCCCAAACACGCTATGACCGCCCGGTATCTGTATGAGCATCTCTTTCTGGCCCACCTGAAGTTTGCTACCAGTACCAATGAATTCTACGAGCTGGTCCGTTCCCGAACGGCACCGGACAGACCGTTGGAGCTGATCCCTACGGTTCGACCCTATGATGATCCCGGTGTACCACGGGTCTACTATCGTTTCCGCAAGATTCACTCAACCATCGTGCATAAGACCCATATGGTGGTGGCGCTGGATGATGCTCGCTTGAAACGGATACAGGAGCTGTTTATTCAGCCGGAGTGGCTGCAGAAGCCGCACCTGGTTGGCTATGATCCGCAGTTGAGCGCCAATCCATTTCTGGCCTTTGAGCAGATTCCACCCCGTTCCCGCTATCAGTTCCTGCTGGATAATGCCCAGTATATCATCATGTCCTTTGTCCATGGCCCGGTCTGTAAAGGGCAGATTGCGCTGAACGTGATCGACGACCATTTCTGGGTGATGTTCATGGACCCTGCCCATGACCTGACCGTTACCTATCCCGGCTTTATCAAGCTGCATGGCGATAATCTGCGGATGCCGATTGAGCAGGGCAGCGATATGGGGATCTTTTCAGCGGTCACGGATCGTTACAGCAAGGGGGCCGTTGCCTTCTACAAGGCGCGGCAGCAGTTTTATGCTGCCCATCATTATGCCGGGATGGACCATCAGGCGATCTGGAAAGGCAACCAGACCGATGATGCGCCTCTCTTGACGATTTACCGTCATTTTGACAATGCCACCGTCCACAAAGGGGCGCTGGGCAACCTGCCCAAGACGCTCTGGGTGATCGACTATCCTCTGCTGGAGCGGATCTACTATGCGCTGGTGGCTGGATTTGATGTCTATGGCAACGTCGCGCATCAACTGGGGTTACGACTCTACATGGATACCTTGCGGATGGAGGGTGAAAGCTACTTTCTTGATTTCCTGCCGGCTGATAAACGTAAGGATATTATGCAGTCCTGGTATCTGGGGATTGATCTGCAAAAGATAGACTACACACCTTCGTCGCAACCGGCAAAGATCGCATTTGGCACCAATGATCCCAAGCGCGAGTTTGTTGAACATCTGGTGGATAAACATCTGCTGCCCGCTGTCGGGATCGGTTTTGATCCGATCAACTACCTGAGGGCCGGGGCCAGTTACCCGGCGCTGCCGGAAAAATTCCGCACCATGCATGATTATATGCGGGCCTTCCGCTCCCTTGCCCGGCCCGGCATGCCGTTTGTTGCTGTAATCAACGACTCCAACTCAAACCTGGCCTATCTGCGGATTCGACTTAACAACGGCAAAGATCTGGTCCATTCAATTGTGATCAACCGCTGGCATGATAATGTGGCCTTCCTGTTTGGCGAGGATGGTCGTCTGGATGCAACCAGGGATGATGCTGATTTTATCCCCGGCCTGATCGGGCCGTATCCCAACTACTTCTTTGATGTGACAGAAGAAAACATGCCAGACTTCTTTCACCTGCTCTCAGGCTTCAAGGGGACACCGGAGGATCTGGCAAGGCTTAATAAATACGGAATCAACCGGGCTGATGATCGTTTCTGGGACTCATACGACTGGTTTCAGAAACGGTTTGACCAGGAAAATCCGATACAGGGCGGGTTGCTGGATCTGAACCGCTACTATTATCAGGCAAACTGAGCCTCGTGCGAGCCTCTTGCAAAACTATTGCGGAGGCCGTCTGCTGCGTTGCGCGGTGCTCGCTCCTTCGCCTACCTACATGGTATGTCTCAGTCACTGCGCGCCGTGCGCCTTGTATCCGGCCTTCCTCATGACATTTTGCAAGAGGCTC
>JAJTBI010000094.1 GCA_021286935.1 Geobacteraceae bacterium | reverse complement strand
GAGCAGGTAGGAACAACCAATGAATTCCGAGCAGTTAATGGCTATTGCCGCACCTTTAACCCCCAGGGCAGGCAGCCCCAGCTTGCCGTAGATCAGCGGCCAGGCCAGCAGTACGTGCAGGATGTTGACCAGTATGATCCCCTCCATTGGAGTGCGGGTATTGCCAGCCCCGTGCATAATGGCAGAGAGGATGTTGACCCCGGTGGTCCAGATCAGCCAGAGAAAGACCAGCCGGATATAGTCATGGGCCAGCTTTTGCACCTCAGGTGTGGCCCCCATCAGACGGGCCAGCTCCCCACCGCCATAGGCCCCGATCAACGAGACAATCGCAGTCAACCCCAGACAGAACAGCACCGCAGTACCGGCTGCCCGCCTGGCTTCATCCTGCCGTCCGGCTCCGGTCAGGTGGGCGATCACTACCGTGGTGCCGGTGGAGAGCCCCCAGAAAATGGTCATGATCACAAATATCTGCAACTGACCAAGGCCGGTGGCGGCAATGGCTGATGCACCCAGGCCGCCGGTCAGAAAGATATCAACAATGGCAACCAGCCGTTGGAACAGTGAGGAGAGCAGCACCGGCATGGAGAGCCGGAAGACAGAGCAGCGGATTGAGGCAGGTTTACCATCCAGACAGGGAAGTATGCGGCTCAACAGGGCAGACATGTTGGGAACTGTAGCCCTGATGACAGGGGGCGTCAATAAAAAGCAGGGTTGTTTCAGCAGGATTCAACAGGGTATGCTCATCCACCAGCAGGGCCAGACCACGATCTATCCTATCCAGTGTACGTAGTCCCGCCAGCTTTCAAGTTGTCGCTGTATTAGCGCCAGATATACGTTTAGAAGGCGATTGTAAACGGACTATTTAATTGTAACGGGATACTAAACCAGAAGCTGGAACCGCCCCCTTGGATACTGCTTGCCCCAACCTGCCCATCCATCAATTCAACCATCAACTTAACCATACTAAGCCCTAAACCGGCACCACCATATTGCCTGGTTGATGAGTTATCCGCCTGATTAAAGGGGCTAAAAATAGTCTCCAGCTGTTCAGGTGTGATGCCGACACCGGTGTCGTTAACCGTAAACTTAACGATCATCCGCTTGCTATCATCATCCATGACCTCAACTGCTATAGTAATTTCTCCATGCACGGTAAACTTCACCGCATTGCTGACCAGATGATGAAGTATCTGTTGAATTCTCTGCCTGTCTCCATACACTATTTTTTGCGTCTGGGGCTCGAGTAATGTTTTAAGGGTTATCTCTTTGCTACCAATATTCAACCGTGCAGCCTGCTCAATCGCTCCAATCACCTCATGTAACTGAAAACCACTTATCACCAACTGTGTCTGCCGACCTGCCAGCGCAGTGAAATCAAGAATATCGCTAATCATTGTCAGCAGGTTGTCTGCCGAAGACTCAAGGCTGGCAAGATATTGCTGTTGCTCCTCGTTCAGACTCGTAAAGCCAAGCAGTTGCGCCATACCTAGCACACCATTCATCGGCGTCCGTAGTTCATGACTCATATTCTGCAAAAATTCACGTTTGGCAACCGTAGCCTGCTCTGCTAGACGCGTTAATTCCCTTACTTTCTGAAGGGTTGTCTCCAACTCCTGGTTTGCCTGCCTAAGCTCGTCCTGATAGAACTGCACCTTAGCGTGGCGCTCCCGAACGGCCGTTGTCATTCGATTGAAGTTCTCTGTCAAGACGGCCACCTCGTCCCGTCCACGCACCGGTATCACCGTATCATAATTACCATCAGCCACCTGGTGGCTGGCATCTGCTAAATTGCTGAGGTTACGGGTTAACAGGTAGCAGGTAATAGAAAGAAGAATCAGTGAGAGGAAAATTTCAACCAAAGCAATCATCAAGCTTTGTGAAAAGACAGCATGAACGGCAGCATCAATCCGGTTTGTGGACAGGCCATAATGCACCTGACCATACTCCTGCCCAAAACTGGTAACAGGTAACATAATATGCCTGACATTGTTCTGTCGACCGGGAGCCGGTAACTGCCGGGTACTATCCCAACCTGATGATGCCAGAATTCGATTCTGAGGATCAGTTACCGCAAAATAGACAATATCCTGAGCTGTGCGCATGCCATCCAGAATATCGCGCAGGGTTGCATAATCACGGGCTGCCAACGGCAGCACTACAGCAGTGGCGTACGCCCTTTCCACCGCAATAATTCTCGCCTGGACCTGCTCCTCAAGGTTATTCCTGATCAGCCTGACACTATTGCCGACCAGCAATGCCAGCATAGTCACCTCTATCAGTAAGCTGACTAACAGAAATTTACTGCGAATAGACCTTGAAAAATCTACGCCCATCTTTTACTTGCAACCCATCTGCTCAAGAAGATTCCTCGTCAGCGCAATATACGGCTTAAGACTTCTGATATCCTCTGCATCAATCGAATCATATCCCTGATAGCCGGTTTCTTCAAAAAACTTCTTCCCCCCAGCTGTAGACGGAAAAGCTTTGAGTGCCGCGTAAATCCGTTCAATCTCAACGGGTCCCAAGCGCTCATGCACCAAGGTCATCAGGTGCGGCGTCTTAATCTCTGTAGCAAGCACCGTTATTTTAGCCCGTACATCATCAGGTATCTGCTTTAATGGTGTAAAAGTCGTCAAAGCCGCATCCAGTTCCCCTATCGACACAGCCGCTACAGCTGCTCCATGGGTTGGCTTCTCCACCAAGCGGTAGTCTTTCCCTGCTTTAAGACCATGATCCTGTAGCCACTTGATCCCCCCGATGGAGGAGATTGAAAGCCTGCTTGAGAGACCTATTTTTTTCCCCCGCAAATCAGTTAGTGACCTGATGTCTGATTTTCTACTCACAACAAAGATCGGCTGCAGCTTAGCATGATAATGAAACAGGGGCTTATAGCCGCTTGCAAGAGACATTACGGCAAAGTGAGGCCCCGTTATCAGCATATCAAACTGACCAGCCTGTGACTCCCTATAAAATGTCAGATAATCGGGGGCGGTATAGAATTCAACAGGACGTCCCAAAGCAGCCTGCAGATGTGCCCTGATCGGCTGATGGGTCTTGATGAGGGCCAACGTTGAATTAAACGGCATAATGCCGATTTTAATTGGCGATGCATCTGCGGCATGGACAGCAACAGGGAGTAATATGCACCATACTATCAAGAAGCAGCGCTTCAGCATATCCCCTCCCAGGTAGATATGTGTCACCTATCATTCATAATATGTCAATAGGGTGAACACCCTAGTACTGCAGCGAATATACGGACTAATTAGCGTATTTATCAAAAATCGTGCGGGATCGTATCGATCCCGCACGGTGCAGCGTACTGTCTGTTACAATCTGAATCTTTGCATCAGACCTTTTAAATCCTCGGCCTGCCTGCTTAGTTGTGCAGCTGCAGAGGCTGTTTCCTCTGCACCACGGGACGAACAGTGCACAACATCTGTTACCTGTTGCAGGTTGTTATTAATCTCGCAGGTCGTTGCTGTCTGCTCTTCTGCGGCAGTAGCAACCTGATTGATCAGCAGAGTAACGCCATTAACAAGATGCACAATGCTGCTTGAAGCATCCTCAAGCCTTCTTGACTCATCGATAGCTCGTTGCGCGCTACCGGCGCTTGTCTGCATAGATGCAACGGCAACATTTGTCTCCGTCTGCATTGCTTTAATCATTTCACTAATCTCTTTTGTGGCCTTGGTTGTACGTTCAGCCAGAGCGCGTACTTCATCGGCAACAACCGCAAATCCCCGCCCCATTTCACCGGCCCTTGCTGCTTCTATTGCAGCATTGAGAGCCAGCAGATTAGTTTGGTCAGCGATATCTTCAATAGTGCCAACAATAGCGCCGATCTGATCAGAACGGTTACCGAGTTTTGAAACAACCTCTGCATTATTACTTACCTGGTCGATACGGCGACGTATACCTTCAGATATATTCAGGGCAATCTCTGCCCCTACCCTCGAAGCTTCTTCAGCTTGCCGAACATTTTCTGCTGCCATTTGACAGTTATTGGCTATATCACCCGAAGTAGCAGCCATCTCTTCGCTTGCGGTTGCAACCGTCTGTACTTGATTTGAAAGCTCTTCCGATCCGGTTGCAATCTGCTCGGCAGTGCTATGCAGCTGATTTGAGGCAGCGGAAATATTTTGAGATGCTGATAGCACCTGAGAGACCAAGTGCCTCAAGCTGTTAACCATTTCTTCAACAGCTGCCATGATGCTGTTATTACCAAACCTGACATGATCAAAGGTAACGGTCAGATCCCCTGTTGATACCCGATGAGCAATTTCCCGCACCTGATGGGGCTCTCCACCAAGCTGCCCGGTTACATTACGTATAGAGACAAACGCCATACCTGAAGCCCCGACAATTGCAACTATCAGCAAAATGGCAGTGATTAGCTTGCGAGTATGATAAGTTGCATCACTGCTGGTAAATTCCTGTTTAGCAACCTTCAGCTGTACGTTGACCAGTTCACCAATTTTATCGGTTACCGGGTCAATGACTGGATACATTTCTTTAATAGTAAATTCCGCCAGCTTATCCTGCTGTTTGTCCTGCAGAACTGCCTGAAGCTTTTTCACTGCTTCATCCGCTTTTGCCATTAATGGCTTAAGATCATTTACAATTTTCTGTTCGTCAGCCACCAGTGTGGTGGACAGGTACTCTTTCCATTTTGTGTCGATTGTCTTAACTGCTTCAGCCACATTTTTTTGTGCAACATCAAAGGTGATGTTGCCATTGCGAGCCTTATGCGATGTATCAACAATATTTACCGCATACATATCCGAAATAATTTTAAGTTGTTCCAACGGCACCACACGATCTTTATAGACCGTATCAAGACCATCGTTGGCTATCCTGGCAGCCCCAAGGCCGAGAGTCCCCACCACAACGAGCAGAATCAGCATCATACCAACAAGCGAGTACAAAATTTGTGCCATTGTAAACCTTTTCATTGAATCCCCCGGCTTCAAATATGGAAATGCCATACCATTATTTTGCGGCCAAGATGTAGCACGCCATTGCATGCGACTCAATAGGGTGATCACCCTATATCTTACTTATTTTATTGCACATTTTTAAAGCACATTGTCGTACACTTAAACGTAAAATCATTAACTCATTAGGTATTTTAAGCTCGTCTCCAAGCGTAGAAAAACTTACTTCAATGCACAAAAAAACGGACAGGGCCGATGACCCTGTCCGTTTTCATACACCTTATACGACGTAAGGTTACTTGGTGTTATCAGTACCCCCACCCAGTGCGGCATGGGCAGCTGCCAAACGGGCGATAGGCACCCGGAACGGTGAGCAGGAAACATAATCCAGGCCGATCTTGTGGCAGAAGATGACCGATTCAGGATCACCGCCATGCTCACCGCAGATTCCCAGTTTGATGTTGGGGCGGGTGGAACGACCTTTTTCGCAGCCCATCTTGACCAGTTGACCAACGCCGTTCTGATCCAGGGAGACAAACGGATCTTCCGGCAGGATGCCTGCATCCACATAGAACGGCAGGAACCGCCCGGCATCGTCACGGGACAGACCAAAGGTGGTCTGGGTCAGGTCGTTGGTACCGTAGGAGAAGAACTCTGCCTCAACCGCGATCTCGTCAGCGGTCAGGGCAGCGCGGGGCAGCTCGATCATGGTGCCGATCAGGTACTCCAGCTTAACGCCATACTGGGCAATCACTTCATCGCAGATTTTAACGGCGTTGGCCTTCAGTACGGCCAGCTCCTTCACGGTCGCAATCAGCGGAATCATGATCTCCGGCACAATGGAGAAGCCTTCATTTTTAACCAGTTCACAGGCAGCTTCCATGATGGCCCGCACCTGCATGTCGTAGATCTCAGGATAGGTGATCCCCAGACGGCAGCCACGGTGTCCCAGCATCGGGTTGAACTCATGCAGGAACTCAACCTTTGCCTTGAGGGTCTGGGCCGGAACCTTCATGGTAATGGCCAGTTCGTTGATATCTTTATCTTCCTGGGGCAGGAATTCATGCAGCGGCGGATCAAGCAGACGGATGGTAACTGGCAGCCCCTTCATCTCACGGAAGAGGCCAATAAAATCGCCTTTCTGCATCGGCAGAATCTTGGCTAACGCCTTCTCACGTCCCTCAACATCAGCTGCCAGAATCATCTCACGCACGGCAGCAATCCGCTCGGCATCAAAGAACATATGCTCGGTACGGCAGAGGCCGATCCCTTCAGCGCCAAACTCACGGGCCACCTTGGCATCATGGGGGGTATCGGCGTTGGTACGGACCTTCAGTTTACGGAACTGGTCCACCCAGACCATCAGCTTGCCAAAGTCGCCGGTCAGTTGCGGCGGAACGGTCTTAACTTCGCCCAGCATAACCTGCCCGGTGGAACCGTCCAGGGTGATCATATCGCCCTTTTTAACCACGACACCGTCTTTGGCAACAAAAGACTGGTCAGCATAGTTGACCTTGATATCGCCGCAACCGGCAACGCAGCACTTGCCCATGCCACGGGCAACCACCGCAGCATGGGAGGTCATGCCGCCACGGGCGGTCAGGATGCCCTGGGCAGCATGCATACCGTGGATATCTTCCGGTGAGGTCTCAATCCGCACCAGAATCACCTTCTTGCCGTTCTTGGCCAGCTCTTCAGCCTCATCAGCAGTAAAGACAACGGTGCCACCGGCAGCGCCGGGGGAGGCGGGCAGACCTTTGGCGATTACCTTTTTCTCTGCCTTGGGATCAAGGGAGGGGTGCAGCAGCTGGTCAAGCTGCGAAGGGGCCACCCGCAGCACAGCGGTCTTTTCATCAATCAGCCCTTCCTGCACCATATCAACGGCAACCTTGATGGCAGCGGTGGCGGTCCGCTTGCCGTTACGGGTCTGGAGCATGAACAGCTTGCCTTTTTCAATGGTAAATTCGATATCCTGCATATCCTTGTAATGATTCTCAAGAATGTTTCTGATATCAGCCAGTTGCTTGTAGCATTCCGGCAGCACGTCTTCCATGGAAGGCAGGTCGCCCGGTTTTTTCTGGTGGTTATTGATCGGCTGCGGGGTGCGGATACCGGCCACCACATCCTCGCCCTGGGCATTGACCAGGTACTCACCATAGAAGTAGTTGTCGCCGGTGGAGGGGTCTCGGGTAAAGGCGACGCCGGTGGCGCAATCCTCGCCCATGTTGCCGTAGACCATGGACTGTACGTTAACGGCAGTGCCCCAGTCAGCCGGGATGTTGTTCAGCTTGCGGTAGGTGATGGCGCGCTGGTTCATCCAGGAACCGAATACCGCACCGATGGCGCCCCACAGCTGCTGCTTGGGATCTTCAGGGAACTCCTGACCAAGGTCTTGCTTGATCTTGGCCTTGAACTGGGCCACCAGATCCTTCCAGTCTGCAGCGGTCAGATCGGTATCCAGATGGACATTTTTCTCTGCCTTTTTCAGCTCCAGCAGATGCTCAAGGGCATGCTTATCCATCCCCATTACAACATCGGCATACATCTGCACAAAGCGACGGTAGGCATCATAGGCAAAACGCTCATCACCGGACTGGGCAATGATCCCCTGTACCGTGGTGTCGTTCAGACCCAGGTTGAGGATGGTCTCCATCATGCCGGGCATGGAAGCCCTGGCTCCAGAACGGACCGAAACCAGCAGCGGGTTTTTGGCATCACCAAAAACACGGTCCATAATCCCTTCAACCTGCTTCAGGTTGGCTTCGACTTCATCATTTAACGAGGTAGGGTAGGTTTCGCCATTGGCATAATAGTAAGTACAAACATCGGTGCTGATGGTAAAGCCCGGCGGCACCGGCAACCCGATGCTGGTCATCTCTGCCAGGTTGGCCCCTTTGCCGCCCAACAGATTCTTCATGTCGGCCCGGCCTTCAGCCTTGCCATTCCCGAAAAAGTACACGTACTTCTCTGCCATTGCGTCCTCCTTGAATTAGATCGGTTTTACTATCCATGAAAAGGTTTTATTATTAGTATAATCAACAACTTATAGAATCTATACGATTTACGGCAAATTCTCAAGCCTTTATTGTACCAGAAAATAAAAGGGGCGCACGTAGCGCCCCCTAACTAATAACCATCTAAAATAGCACGACTATTTACAGGAGTTAATGGCCTCATCAAAAATTTTCTTGCTGGAGTCTGACTCCATATTTGCGGACATCTTGGTCAGCTCAATGGATGAATATTTACCCACTAGATAGGTACCCACACAGTCACATTTAGCCTTTGCCTGATCTTCTTTGAGACCACCTTTCACGGCACTCTGGGTACAGGATTTGACAAAGCTTGTCTTGAAAGAGTCTTTAAAACTCTTTTCATAGGCCTCTTTGCTCTTACCGCAGCCAGCCAGCATCAGCAGTGCCATACAGCAAACAATTAATGACCCAACTTTCATGTTATCCTCCTAAAATGGCGTACTGTTTACCACTGTAACCCAGTTTTTCATAAAAACAACTGTCTGCTAACGTTTTCTTAAAATACGCTTGTCACCAACCCGGATAGTCAGCTTTTCATTATCAAAGAATTCAAGCAACGGGATCATAAACTTGCGTGATAATCCGGTTAGCTCGCGAAACTCGGCAGGAATGATTTCAGCTTTTACCTTGAGATGGTCGATCAGCTGATTACGAATACCACCCAACACCTTGGCATCATAGAAGATATCGCCAGAAACCCGTACCGTTGCCCCTTCACGAACCAGGGATGCCAGATGATCCCGCACCTCTTTTTCAGTGCTGCGCAACGCCTCGGCCAGCTCCTTGATGGTGGGCGGTTCAAGCCCCCGTTCTGCCAGCAACTTACATATTCGGGCGCCAAACCCGGACGACTGTGCTACAGCCTGTTTTTTTATTCCAACTGGCCGGACCAGTTCACGTTCCGCAATCAGCTTCCCTTCCTTTTCCAGCTCTGCCAGCAGCGGGGCAAAGAAACGCTGATCACTGCGTTTGGGAATCCGGGTCTTCAACTCTTCCTTGCCGATGCCATCCTTAAGCTGATTTGCCGCAAGATAGCCCGTCAACTCATCCACCAGCAGCTGCTTCAGGCTGACAACCGCAGACTTGGCCAGAAAAATACGCGGCTCGCGGGTCATCTGCACAATTTCGCCAGTTGCCAGCAGTCCCTGCAAGGCGGTCTCAGCCTGCTTACGGGCAATACCGGAACGCAGCACAATCTCATCAAAGGAGACACCGGATAGCAACGCCTGGAACACAATCAAATTGCAGGTTTTCTGGTGTTCTGCTGCATCCAGCGACACCAGCAACCGTAGGGCATCCTCGCTGCGGCGCCGACGGGCCGGAGGAAAGGGGTCCAGCACGATGCCGCCACCGATGGTAACAGAGGGTGAAGTAGCCCGGATCAGGTACGGGTCACCGGAGACCAGCAGCAGCGGTTGATCCAGCCGGAGCTGGGCATAGCCGCTCTGACCCGGTGTCAAGGCATCATGTTCCAGCAGGATGATCTGGGCGGTGACCTCAGAGGTGCCGGAATGGAAGCGAACCGTGGTGCGATGTTTCAGATCCCGTGGGGCCGAGGCCAGATGATCCAGCCGCACATCCACCCGTCGGCTGGTACGGAAGATTCCTGCCGGGACCACCACATCACCACGATGGGCCTGATCCAGATCGATCCCCTGCAGGTTCACGGCCAGCCGTTGGCCGGCTTGCCCGACATCGGTCTTTGCACCATGGGCCTGAATACCCCGCACCCGGCCCGGAATCTTGTTGGGCAGCAGCTCCAGCTCATCACCCAGCTTGATCTCACCAGCCAGCAGGGTACCGGTTACCACCGTACCAAAACCTGCCACGGTAAAGACCCGATCCACCGGTAGCCGAAAGGCACCGTCCCGCTTTTTCTCTGCCGCCCCTTCAGCCAGACGTGCCAGCTCTGCCTTCAGATCCTCCAGACCGGCCCCGGTCCTTGAGGAAACCGGAATAATCGGAGCAGACTCCAGAAAGGTGCCTTCCACAAACTCCCGCACCTCTTCCTGCACCAGCGGCAGCCAGTCCGGCTCCACCATATCAGACTTGGTCAATGCCACCAGGCCGGTATGCACCCCCAAAAGCCGCAGGATATCCAGGTGTTCACGGGTCTGGGGCATGATCCCCTCATCCGCTGCAATCACCAACATCACCAGATCCATCCCGGCCACACCGGCCACCATAGCCCGCACAAACTTCTCATGCCCCGGCACATCCACCACCCCAAACTCAATCCCGCCCGGCAGTTGCAGGTGGGCAAAACCCAGCTCAATCGTGATGCCACGGGCCTTCTCTTCCTTGAGCCGGTCGGTGTCAGTGCCGGTTAGCGCCTTAACCAGCGAGGTCTTGCCGTGGTCAATATGTCCGGCAGTGCCGAGAATCAGATGTTTCATGGTATCTTCAGCAGCCTTTCACTACGCCAGATCCGCACAATAAAAATCTTGGCGGGATCAATGCGATACACCAAACGAAATGGCGAATGAATCAGTTCACGAAGCGAGGTGATGCCAAATTCCGGGACAATCCGCCCACTTTCTGGAAACTCTACCAACTGTTCAACCTTGGCAACCAGTTCGCGCACCAGCCGCTCCCCAACATCCGGCACTAATTGTTCCGCATACCAGTGCTGGATATCCTCAAGATCACACAGCGCCGACTCGGCAAAGGCGATAGGCTTTGACTGAACCGTCATACCAGACCAAGACGCCTTTTCGCATCAGCCAGGCTTACGGTGCGTCCGGCATCGATATCGGCAATCCCCTGCATCACTGCCCGCATAAAGACTCGTTCTTCTTCGGCAGTTTCATAATCCTGCAGTGACTGAACCACCGCAACACCTCGCCCCC